>NZ_JBSGFQ010000042.1:0-101792 GCF_053603495.1 Nonomuraea sp. NPDC004186
CCGGCCGGGGCCTCGTCGCCCCGGGCCGCCGGTGGCGGGGCCAAGGAGGTGACGGTGTTCGCGGCGGCGTCGCTGACCGGGACGTTCACCGAGCTCGGCAAGACCTTCGAGGCCGCGCACCCGGGTACGACGGTGAAGTTCAACTTCGGCTCCAGCGCGACGCTGGCCCAGCAGATCACCCAAGGGGCTCCGGCGGACGTGTTCGCCGCGGCGAGCCCGGCCACGATGAAGACGGTGACCGACGCGTCGCTGGCGAGCTCGCCGACCACGTTCGTGCGCAACAAGCTGGAGATCGCCGTGCCGAAGGACAATCCGGCCAAGGTGGACGAGCTGAAGGATCTGGCCGACAGCAAGGTGAAGGTGGCCTTGTGCGCCGAGCAGGTGCCGTGCGGGGCGGCGGCGATCAAGGCGCTGGACGCGGCCGGGCTCAAGGTCAAGCCGGTGACGCTGGAGCAGGACGTCAAGGCCACGCTGACCAAGGTCGAGCTGGGCGAGGTGGACGCGGCGCTGGTCTACAAGACCGACGTGATCGCGTCGGCGGGCAAGGTCCAGGGCATCGCCTTCCCCGAGGCCGACAAGGCGATCAACGACTATCCGATCGCCACCCTGGCCAAGGCTCCCGCGGGTGACCTGGCCAAGCAGTTCGTGGACCTGGTGGTGTCGCAGCAGGGCAAGGACGTGCTGACCAAGGCCGGCTTCGAGGCCCCCTGATCCGGGATGAGCTCTTTGGCACCGGAGCAGCACGATTCGGCGGGCCCGCGTGGCGGGCCCGCCGGGCGTCCGGCCGCTCCGCGTGCCGGTCTCCCCGGGCGTCCGGCGGGTCCGCGTGGTGGGCTCGCCGGGCTCACCTCCGAACGGCTCGACGGGCCCGCGTCCGTCGCCTTCCCGCCCGCCGTCGCCGACCTCGGCCGGACCCCCGGCCGGCAGATCCGGGCCTCGGTCAAGGCCGCCGAGACCCACGCCCACCCCGCATGAACGAGCTCCCGCCCGACGGCCGCCACGACTGCAACGCCATCTGCCTCGGCGGACCCTGCCACGGTCTGCTCACCCACGTCGACCAGGACATCGGCATCCTGACCGTCCCCGTGCCGCGCCTCTCACCGGACGAGCCCGAGACGTGCGCCCGCTACCGCATCACCCGCGAACGGGTGCGCTACTTCGGCCAGGCCGAGCCGTACATCGCCCTGCACTGGGCAGACCCGCCATGCTCGTGCGGCCTGGACTCATAGCCGGTCGTCGGCGCACACCGGGCTTGTGGCGCCGCGGCCCGGAAACGCAGTACTCATCTGCGAGGTGGAATCAGCCTGCTCATGGCGGATGAGATGGAAAGACGGCTACCGACGCCGCTTGTGAGTGCCCACGCCTCTTGCCTTCTTACGCCGTCAGTAGTCTCATGGGGACTACCAAGCGCCGGCTCGGTCGGCCAAGCCAGGCCCCGGGCGAGCGCACGTTCATCGACAGGAAGCCGACGCTGATGACGGTGACCTTGGACAAGAGCGTCGAAGACTTCGTGGCGACGCCTCGGCAGCTCTTCATCGACGGCCGGTGGGTGGACGCCGCCTCCGGCAGGACCTTCGCCACCCCCAACCCCGCCACCGGCCGGCCGCTCGCCCAGGTGGCCGAGGCCGACGCCGAGGACGTCGAACGCGCCGTGCGGGCCACGTTGATCATTACGGTCTCGGCGCGGGCATCTGGACCCGCGACATCTCCAAGGCGCACGCCCTGGCGAGCAAGCTCCGGGCGGGCACCGTCTGGATCAACTGCTACAACGTCTTCGACGCGGCCCTGCCGTTCGGCGGCTACAAGCAGTCCGGCTGGGGCCGGGAGATGGGTCACGAAGTGCTGGAGGCGTACACCGGGGTGAAGGCGGTGTGCACCCAGCTGTAGAGGACCTCCCGGGCTCGGGATTGGCGGACCCGGGAAACGAGGGGTGGGCGCGGGCGGCGCGCTGCCAGGCGGGAACCTGCACGCCGCCGGCCGCGCCCACCCCTTCTCATGACCGGCCGGTCAGTTCCCTGGCCCGTTGGCGGGCCCAGGTCTCGGCGGCCAGGACCGCTTCGACCGTCGTCGCCTCGCCGGCGATCTGGTCGTGCTCGTCCATCACGCGCTCCACCGTGTCGATGATCTCGAGGAACGGCAGGTCGCCGGCCAGGACTCGATCGCCTGGGTGCCGATGGATCCCGTCGATCCCAGGAGGACCAGGCTGCGGGGCTCGTGGAAGGCAGAAGTCATGGCATGCCAGCGGCGGCGGCGCGCCGCGACCTCAGAGCTGGCCGTGGGCGGGCTCGACCCAGCTGAGCACGACGAACGGGGCGGCACACGAAGGATGGTGGACACGACCCGCCGTGACCCGATAGGGGGCGCCGCGCGTCGAGCCGTCAGCCTCGAACGCGAAGACCTCCACGACGCCGACGTCCTGGTCGATGCGGGTCAGCATGCCGTCGTGCGGGCCGCCGACGCAGATGGCGTTCGGGACGGGTCTCATCCCTGGCGGCGCCCTAAGGTGCCGGCCTCGTTCTCCCTCACAGAGCAGTCCTCCGCAGCCGTGGCTAGTCAATGCGAGACTACTTGGCGGCCCTCTGACGCCCGCGACTGGCCCTACCCTTGAGCGTGTGAATCCTCGCGCGCTGTCGCTCACCGAGTGGATCGTGCTCGCGCTCGTGGCGGAGGGGCCCACGTACGGCTTCGCCGTCGCGAGGCTCACCGCTCCCACCGGTGCCGTCGGCGCGATCTGGCAGGTGCCGCGGCCTCGGGTCTACCGTGCGCTCGATCGGCTCGCCGACCTGTCTCTCATCGAGCCGTGCGGCAAGGAGCGGGGGCAGGGCGGTCCACAGCGTACGGTATTCACCGCCACGTCGGCCGGGACCTCGGCCGTGAACGGCTGGCTGATATGCCCGGTCGAGCACATCCGCGACATCCGTACCGAGTTCCTGATCAAGTTCGCCCTGCTCCAGCGATCCGGCGCGGACCCGCGCCCGCTGCTGGACGCGCAGGCGGAGCGCATCGAGCCGATCATCCGCAGCCTGCGCAGGCAGCGGGACCAGGCGCATGGGTTCGACCACGTCGTGGCCGCCTGGCGGTATGAAACGGCCGAGGCGGCGCTGCGCCTGATGCACACGGCCCGGCACTGACAGAGCGCGGTCACTTCAAGGGCGGGCTCGTCCGTACGCGGGCGAGCGCCGCCTGCCTGAGCCAGGCCATGCGTACGGCCAGGAGAGCGAACACGGGCAGCGGAAGGAGCATGGCCACGGCTCCGGCGAGCCGCTGGTCGGCGAGGAGGTCCGGGACGCCGGGCGGGGCCGCGAGGGAGAACCAGTCGGTCGCGACCGGCGGCCCGAGCAGCAGGAACGCGCCCAGAGCCAGATGAGTCAAGGCGACGGCGGCCAGCAGCCGGGCGCGGACGGCCCAGGGAATCGGGCGGGGGAGCGGGTCGACGCCCGCCGGCACCCAGAAGGTCAGCAGGCCGAGGCCGACGAACAGGACCTGGGTGAGCAGGTGCTGGGCGTAGCCGGACAGGGACCATGGGAGCCACGGCGTGGCGTACAGCAGCAGGAAAGCGACCGGGTAGACGGCGAGGAGGAAGGCAGGGTGGGTCAGGCGGCGGGCGGGGAGTTCGAGGTCCTCGCGTAAGGACGCGGCCAGGGTGAGCGGCGCGCCCAGGCAGAGCAGGAGCGGGGCGACGGCGGTGAGCACGACGTGCTGCAGGACCTGCGCCGACAGCATCGCCCGCGCGTACCCGCCCACGCCGCCGAGCAGCACCAGCGCCATGAGTGCCACCCCCGCGCACCAGGCGACCGTACGTCCGACCGGCCACGACGCGGCCCGGCGCACGCCGACCAGGTAGGCGACGGCGGGCAGCGCCAGGAGCAGCAGGACGGTCGGGTCCAGGCGGACCTCGGTGATCAGTGCGCTTGGGGTTGAAGGGGGCGAGCGGGTACTCCAGGACGAGGTGGTCGTGGCCGCCGCCGCTGCCTGGCGGTGGCGGGGTGCGGGACAGGCCGACGGCCAGCCCGATGACCGCCGCCATCACGGTCAGCTCGCCGGTCGCCAGCCGCACGAAGGTGTGGCGTACGGTCCGGTCGGCGACGCCCGCGACGGTGCGGCGGCGATGCGTCCAGCCGAACAGGCCCAGCGTCACGAGCGCCACGGTCTTGGCCACCAGGAGCTGCCCGTAGGTGCTCTGCCAGAGGTCGGACGGGCTGCCGAGCCGCACCCAGGCGCCGGCAACGCCGGAGACGGCGACGGCGGCGAAGCAGCAGAGGGCGAGCGTGCTGAAGCGGGGCAACACCGTCGGAAGGTGTTCGGAGCGGCGGAAGTGGACGAGCACCGCGGCCAGGCCGCCGACCCAGATGGAGACCGAGACCAGGTGCGACATCAACGCGGACACGGCGATGTCGTGGTCACCGGCGGAGGCGGCATGCCCCACGTACGCGGGCGGCAACAGCCCGACGGCGGCGATCATCGGGCGTACCCAGGCGGGCAGCGTCCGCAGCCGCGAGGAGACGGCCGCCAGCGCCGCCACGGCCGGGACCCACAGCAGGGCCTGCGTCTGCGGCAGCGCCGTGCCGAACCGCAGCAGGTCAGGGGCCCCGAGCAGGTCCGCGACGGGCAGGGGGATGAGGTTGGACAGGGTCAGCACGTAGCTCAGCAGCGCGGCGAAGGTCCAGCCGAGCGCCCACCAGCCGGCCGCGCGCAGGCACGCCTCGGACTCTTTCGTACCGGTCGGGGCGAGGGCGGCCGCCGTGAGCGTTCCGACACAGGCGAGCGCGCACAAGTCGTAGCAGAACCGGACCAGCGGCAGCCCCCACACGGTGACCGGCCCGGCGGTGGGCAGCCCCGGGAGCTCCGGCTGGATCGCGCCGCCGAACCGGAGCACGACGACCAGCACGACCACGCCGGCGGCCACCGCCGCACCGGCGTAGATCCGTTCCGGGGCCTTCATGGCGGCTCCGCCCGGTCAGTGTGCCCATTCGCATCGTGCCACACCGGCGGTGATCAGCCCATGGGCTCGCCCCGGAGGTTTCAGACGCGCACCACAGCGGTGTGGGCGTGCCCGCGGCTGCCGCCGACCTCCACCTTGACCGATTTCTTGGACTTGCGCACGCTGCGGTCGCTCTCCTTGACCGATTTCACCGGCCAGGGCAGCGTGATCTTCACCTCGTCGGCGGTCCTGGACGGGTCCGAGACCGCCAGCCGTACCCGCTTCTGGTCGCGGCGGATCAGCAGCGTGCAGGGGCCGTCGGCGGCGAGCGGGCCGTCCGCGGTCTCGACGGTCCCCGCGCGCCAGAAGACGGCGGCGAGCACGCCGTCGCGGGAAATGGCCTGCACCGTGCGGGAGTTCGCGAGGATCTCGACCCGCCCGCCGTACGCCGCGGTCTGGGCGACGGAGGCGTCGGGGAGCACGGCATAGGCGTAGCGCGCCCTGCGCGGATTGACGCCGTGGTCGACGAGGATCGTCGTGTAGTGCCTGGTGACAGGGGTGTCGTCGCCTCCGGTGGTGGCGCCCTTGTCGATGTCCCGCCAGCGGCCGGTACGCTTCCCGCGGATCACCTTCGCCTTGACGCCGTCGAGCAGCACATAACCGGCCACCCCGCACAGGTGGACCCAGCCGTCGTCCTGGGTCAGCGGCGGATGACTGTCGTGGGTGTTGCGGTTCTCCACGACGGTCTCGATGCGGCGGCCGTCGGAGGCGGTGATGCCGGAGCCGAGGGCGATCACCGCGTCATCGAGGAGGAACCACGCCTTCCTGGCCCGCAGCGAGGAGCCGTCGGCGATCAGCCTCATGGCCGCCACGCCGTACTCGCCGTCGAGCGCCACGCCGCCCGCCCACGGGGTGGGCGGCAGGCGACGCTTGCCGTGCCGGAGCTCGGCGCGTCTGCGGGTGTCGACCGTCGTGCCCGGCAGCCGGTACGGGTCGATCGTGGGCCACAGGTCGTCGTTCCAGTGGGTGAGGTCGCCGGTGTAGAGGTAGGTCATGCCGTCGCCGGTGTACCAGCCGTGCAGGTTCTCCAGGTTCATGGCCTCGGCCGCGCCGATGCGCTCCGAGCTCATCGCGATCGCGTAGGCCCAGGTGGGACGGTGGTGCACGACCCGGTCCATGTCCGCGAAGACGTACGTGCCCGTCGGACGCGGACCGACCGGCACCGACGGGTCCGCCAGCAGGGCCTTGGCCCCCGCGATGCTCGGCAGCGGCGCGAGCGTGTCGTACGGGATGGCCTGGTTGCGGGTGAGCCAGCCCTTCACCAGCGGCCGCCAGCGCTGGGCATAGCGTTCGGGCGCCGCCTCCAGCAAGGTGAGGATGGCCTCGACCGCCTTCTGCCCCGAGTGGTAGTCGCGGTGGCCCTGCACCGAGATCTGCCGGCCGCGTACGCAGTCCATCATCAGCCCGTCGAAGATGAACGGCGTGAACGAGCGGTCCACGATGTCGTAGACGTTCCCGATTCCGCCGATCTCCCACGGTGACTTCGCGAGCATGGCGATCAGCTTGGCCACGCTGTCCAGATAGTCCACGCCGTAGCTGCCGGTGTAGGGGAACACGTCGTGCTGGATGAACGACCCGTCACGGTAGAAGCCGTCGCCGGGGCCCTTGGTCCGCCGCAGCAGATCGGAGACGGCGTCCCTGGCCCGCTTGACCAGGCGTGCGTCGTGGGTGAGCAAGCCGCGCATCGCCACCGCCATGGCCTTGCCCGCCCGGTTGGCGCCGGTCTCGACGACGCCGGGGTGGCTGACGCGGCGTTCCGGGTCGGGGCACCAGCGGCGTAACGGACGCAGCCAGCGCTCGATGCGGTCCTTGGGCAGGCCGTCGTACATCAGGGCGCAGGTGTCGGTCAGCGCGCGGGGGACGCCGATCTCCCACCAGTACCAGTTGCTGCCCCGCCGGTCGAGCCCTTCGCGGTAGGCGTGCTCGTACAGGAAGTCCAGCGCGCTGATCGCGGTCTCGGCGACCTGCGCGTTCCGGTGCAGGGCGGTGCCCGGCGTGGCCCAGCCCAGCGCCAGCGTGCGCATGCGGTTGTAGGCGCGGTTGAAGTTGCCCGTCCGGGGGTCTCCGAGCGGCAGGTCGGGCCACAGGCTCGGGGCGCCGGGGGTGAGTTTCAGCTTGCGCAGCACCGCGTTGGCCGAGCCTTCGACCGCCTGCGTCTTGTCGGCGTACGCGGCGTCGTACGACCCGCCGGCCAGCAGGCTCACCCACCGCTCGCGCGCGGCGTCGAACGCGGCGGCGCCGACCGCCTCGGCCGGTCGCTCCCACAGGGAGAGGCCGGTTAAGGCCGCGGCGCCCAGAAGGGCGGACCGCCGACTGAGGGGGTGGGTCATGGAGGCCTTCCGACAATCGGGCAAATACCTGCTGAAACGATCATATGTCCCCAGGAGGGTGGATCATTCGTTCGGAAACCACCCCCTGCGCGCCGAAGCCGGCGGCGCCCCTGGTCGATGAGGGCGAGCGTTCTGTGATGGAGCACATCACGCTCCTCGCGCACGCCGTCAAGGGCGACGTCGACGCAGAGAGCTACGCGAACACGATGCGTTCGGTGCAGAACCAGCCCGAGGACGGCGAGTCTGCGACGGATACGGTTTCCGGCGAGGGGAGACCGCGGCAACGACACTCGGGTCGGCCTCGCAACCTGCTGAAACGGCGGGGTGTCAACCGAGACCTCGCCCGCCCTGAAGTCCGGTCGGTCGGGCGGGCGAGGCATCCATCAAATGCCGGCGTCGAGCCTATTGGTCCTCGTCCGGGGGCGGTACAGGGGCCGCTTGACATACGTGACGGGGACCGAGGAGATGGGCTCGTCGAGTGCGACGTCCGGCCGGCGACGGGCGACCGCGCGCACATAGCCGAGGTGGCGTCCGCCATCGGCGGTGAGGGCGTCGATTTCCACCTGGTTGTCCGGTGCGATCGCCCGCTGCCATTCCAGCCAGTACTTCCACCCGTCGGCCATCGTGTCGGCCACGTCCACCTGGGCGACACCGCTGCGATCCCAGTGGCGGCGCCACCACTCGGCCGAGTGCAGGTTGGCCATGCTCGGCTCCCACCACGCCGCCAGGTGCTCGGGCGTCGGTCCGTCGATCTCCTGGACCAGTCCGGCACCGGCGATGCCGATCTGCCCGCCCGGCCGGACGAACCTGGCCAGATAGTTCAGGTACAGATCGTCGGTGCCGTAGTAGACGAACGAGTCGATGCTGACGACGGCATCGAAGAAGCCCGCGGCGAACGGCAGGGCTCGGGCGTCGGCGTGGATGGGGAACGCCGCGTGCTCGGCGCCGGCGTCGTAGATGCGTTGCATGCGTTCGTCGGGGCTGAACCACAGGTCGGTGGCCCATACCTGGACGTCGTACTCGCGGTACAGGAAGATCGACGAGGCGCCCCGGCCGCAACCCAGATCCAGCACCCGCATGCCGGGCCCCAACGACATCGCCTCGGTGAGCCACTCGGCCAGCCACAGCGAGTTGGCCCCGCCGCTGACGCTGGAGCGGATCCAGTCCGGGTTGTAGCGGGAGGTCCGTGGGAACCGTTCTGACATCAACGGGTCAATCGGCATCGTCGGGTGTCCTCCTGTGTAGGTCCGCGGTGGCAGGTTGCGGTGGGGAGGGTAGCGGAACGTGACGCAGTGTTCCCGCATGAAACGCCGCCCGATGAGTAAAGTCTGCAGCCGGTACGGCTGATCGGCGGTTACCTGGTGACAGAGAGCGACTCCACGCGGCAGTCAATCGAGAGGCGACCCGGGATGGGCTTCGCATCTCCACACGGGTCCGTGGCACGCCCGGCGTGTTCCTGCCCTAGGGTGATCGCGCCGCCGTTGTTGCCCGGCTGCAGCGCTTCGCTGACCGGCACCACCAGGGTGGCCCCGGCCGCGAGCGGCCCGGCCGGTCTGCCAGGTGCCGGCCCTGCAAGTCGATCGGATCGGGCGGGGTGTTGATCGGTGTGACGGTCTCGCGCTCGGGCGCCGGTCCGTCAGGGTTGACCAGCGCGGCCACAATCCGCGCCGGTTCGCCGCCGCCGGCGGGCCGGGCGGGCGCGGTCTCGATGCGTGCCCGGTGCGGTCGTCGGTGTGCCAGGCCTGGGATTGGCAGGCGAGGAAGACGGCGATGCACCGCGATGCGCCAGGGAAGTGGAGCAGCAGGCCACCGTCCTGCCAGACCCGGTCGTCGGACCGGAACCGGCCGCTGTTGCCTTGGCCGGAAGCAGCTGGACGACGGGGTGGCGGAAGTCCTCGGCCACCAGGTACGGCAGCTCGGAGGGGGCCAGCTGCGATTGCACGTTCACCGCCACCCTGTCATCGGTCCCTGCGGTGTCGGTGAGGTGGATCTGGCAGCGCGGGGTGTCCGCGCCCCCTTCGCGACGCCGGTCGACCGCGCGCCCGGCCAGCACACCAAAGGACCGCAGCGGCACAAGTCCACTCCTCCTGAACGACGATCACATCCCGCGCCGGTCCGGATGACGCGGCGCCCCCTCAGTCGGCCAGGTAGGAGATCGAGCGAACCTCGTAGCCGGCGGTCCTGGAGCCGCGTACGTGCATCAGCATCGCCCCGCCCTCATAGGAGTAGGCGCACGAGTAGCCCTGCGGCTCCTTGCTGCAGCCCTGGAAGAAGTGGGTGGCGCCGCGCGGGTCGTACTTGACCTTGAACAGCTTCTGCACCGTGGTGGAGGTGGCGACCTCGAGGCCGCTGTACTCGTCGCCGCGCTTCCAGGCGGCGAAGAGGTGCTTGGCCACGGTGGGCGGCTCGGTGATGTGCCGCGACAGGTAGACCTTGCTGACCTTCGAGCCGGTGAGCACCATCGCGATGCCGTCAAGCCCGCCGGGCACGCGCACGCTTGTGTGCACGAACCGGCACACGTTGCTGGAGCAGCCGTCGAAGCGGTCGGGCGCGCGGTAGACGTAAGTGAAGATCGTCTTGACCGCGGTGGGGGTGGCCGCCTTCGCCGCGGCCGCGCGGTCGGCGGCCAGCCAGGCGTGGAACAGCTTGTTCGCCACCGTGCCGGGCGTGGGCGTCCCCGCCGAGGCGGGAGCGGCGAAGGCGGGGCCGGTGGAGGAGAGCGTCAGTGTCGCAGCCGCAGTGAGGGCGGCGCCGAGGACCAGTCGTTTGAACACGCTGCGACACTAAGGGGGACGCCTTGCGCAGGGATTGAGCCCGGCTTGCAGTGGTCCGGGCGCTTCGCCCAGGCCGGGCAGCTCACCGGGTCATTGTGCCGCACGTCCGGGCTCAGGCCCGGTAGCCGGTCGGGGCGCGCAACGCGGTGGACAGGACAAAGGAGACGAGCCCGTCGTAGTCGAGTCCACCGGCCCCGGCCATCGTGGCCAGGTTCCCCGGTCGCGACAAGCCGGGGAGCGTGTTGGTTTCCAGCCACCACACCTCTCCATCGGCGCCCACGACGAAGTCGCTGCGGGAGTAGCCCCAGCAGCCCAGCGACCGGTGGGCGACGCGCGCCCATTCGGCGATGAGCACCTCGGCCTTTTCCGGCAGCGCGGCGGGGCAGTGATTGGTGAACCTGCCGGGGTCGTTCTTGGTCTGGTAGTCGTAGAAGCCGTTGACGGGACGGGTTTCCAGCAGGGGCGGGACCCACAAGCCCGGCTCGTGGTCCAGGACGGCCGCGGTCACCGACCTGCCGGGGCAGAATCGCTCGGCGAACAGCTGCTGTCCGCCGGAGCGCAGCGCGCGGATCGCGCTCAGGAGCTCCAGCTCGGTGGTGGACAGGTGAATGTCGATGGATCCGCCTTCGGAGACGGGCTTGAGCATGAGCGGCAGCCCCAGGGTGGAGGTCAGCTCGGCGGCGAGTTGCTCCGCCGACAGGCCGTCGTCCAACTGGCGGCCGGGCAGAATGCCCACGCCGTGCGCGCCGACCATCGCCTTGGCCGCGCACTTGTGCATGGCCAGCGCACTGGCCAGCACTCCCGAGCCGGTGTACGGCATATTGAGATGCTCCAGCAGCCCCTGCAGCTTGCCGTCCTCGGCATACTGCCCGGCGATGGCCAGGAACGCGACGTCGACCGTGCCCAGCCGTCGCAGGAAGGCGGCGCTGGCGGTGTCGATCATCACGGCGTCGACGCCCTGCCGCATCAGTGAGGCGTGTACGGCTCTGCCGGACAGAAGAGACCGGGCGCGCTCGCGGGACCTTCCGCCGGTCAGGACGCCGACGCGCACGCCGAGGGCTCCGGCTTCTCGATGCAGAACACGGTCTCCGCGCCGAACTGGGTGTCGGTCCGCACGTCCGTACGGCGGACCGTTGCGGCGCCGAAGGCCAGCAGGACCTCTGCCTCGGGCAGGCGGTAGACCGGGATGGTCTCCGGGACCTCGATCTCCAGGAACTCCGGCGCCAGCGGCGTGAACAACACGACGACCAGCTTGCGGCGGAAGGAGGCGACCGCGTTGCCGAGGATCGCCTCCCAGTCACGGTTGTGCTCCAGGACGTGACGCAGGAAGATCGCCTCGACGTCGCTCTTGTACGTGGTCAGATCGACGATGGCGTCCGCGAAGGGCGTGCGCGAGCCGTCGATGCCGCGGTAGCGCTGCCCGGGAGCGAGGCAGGTCCGCAGCCAGCCCCGGCCGCATCCCCAGTCCTCGATCTCCGCGCAGTCGGCCAGGAAACGCGCGCCGATTTCGTAGGTAGTGGTTTCGCCGAAGGGCGTCGGCTCGATGATCCCGGCATAAAGGCTGTCCCATTTTCCAACGAGTGACATCCGCGGCTCCGTCTGGCTCGTTTGCTACCACCGTTGAACTACCGATCCACCGCGAAGTCAACATCTTTTCCGGTAGGTCGTTCTGTGGTTTACTTTGCTGGCCCGGCAGCAAGCACCCGATTCAAGGTGGGTATATGCGCGATCCGGTTGAGTTCTTGCGGTCCCATTGGCGCATTACCGTCGACCCGGAACTGCCGGGCATGGAGATCGGACTCGACGGCTTCCGTCAGTTCCTGCGGCTGGACGTCAACGCCGACACTCTGGAATCCTTCGACCGCAACGTGTCGGCGTCCTGGCACGGTGTCACCGACCAGGGCACCCACGAGAGGCTGGACTGGACTGCGAAGAGCACGCTCTGGAGTAAGCGCTATCACCTCGACATCCATTCCGGACATCTGGATTTCCACGCCGAGATCTACGGCGAAGGACTGATCGATCGCATCCGGTACTTCGACGTCATATCCGATCGCGACCACCGCCCGTTCTCGACCCGGACGATGCATCTCATCGATTACGGCCGGACCCCGGTGCGGGCCTATACGACGGGCTCGCCCATATCGTTTCGACGGGTCTTTTCGCCGGAGCCGAACTATTACGGCCGACGCGAATTCGAACCATTTGAGTACGCCCAGATCAGTGTCGCCGGAGACAGCGAATACTGCGGGGGCAATCTCATCGCCAATCCCGGGCTGCTGTGCTTCGCGGTCGCCGCTGACCCCAGCCGGGAATGGCTGGCGTTCGGCCTGGCGGTGCGCCCGGGTGAGCACTTGTTCTCCGACTTCGAATATCTCGGCGGCGCCGACTTCTCCTTCGCCCTCACCTGCTGGGGAGCCCTTCGGGTCACGGGCACGTACCTGACTCCGCACATGGTGATCGTCCGCGGCGACACCGCCGAGCTGGCCGTGGCCGCCTACGTGGACGTGTTGCGCGACTCGGGGCTGGTGCCCAGCCCGGTCCGGGAGCAGCCGGAGTGGTGGAGCAGGCCGATCGTGTCCGGCTGGGGGCACCAGTGCTACCAGGCCGATCTGTTCCGCGTGCGCAGCGGGGCGGAGCGGCAACCGGACAACGCCGCCTACATGCTCTGCGCTCAGGCCAACTACCGGGACATGCTCGACCGGCTGGACGCCCACGACCTTCCGTGGGGAACGCTGGTCGTGGACGCCCGCTGGTTTCTCTCCGGTGGCCTCAAGGACGTGGACGTCGGCCGCTGGCCTGATCTGCCCGGCTTCATCGAGGCTCTGCACCGGCGGGGCAAGCGCGTGCTCATCTGGTGGAGCCCATGGGACACGGAGGACATACCGGCGGGCGACTGCGTCACCTACCGGCCCGAGGTGAGCCTGGGACTGCCGAACAGGCCCGGGCGACGGGCGAAGACCCCCAAGGGCAACCTGCCGATGAACACCCTGCCCGCCGGAACGAAGCTGGCCGTGGACATCACGCTGCCGGCCGTGCGCGAGCGCATCAGGCAGCAGGTGCGGGCGTTGCTCGGCCCTGACGGGCTCGGCGCCGACGGGCTCAAAATCGACCACATGTGGGCCACGCCCGGAAGCTACGGCATGGCCTTCCCCGAGGGCTCGGGGCGGCTGTTCGGCCTGGAGGCGGCGCGTGCGTACCTGAGCCTGCTCTACGAGACGGCCAAGGACATCCGGCCGGACGCGATTCTGAGCGGACACTCGCCCAACCCCTACCTGGCCGACGTGCAGGACATGGTGCGCATCAGCCCCTGGTCACGCTTCCCGGAATCCGTCGTGAGCGAGGCACGGCACAGCGCCGCCATGGCCCGCCTGGCCGACCCTGGGTGGCTGATCGACACCAACGGCCACCCGATGCCCTCCCTGACCGCGTTCCGTGAGTACATGAGCCTCCAGCCCGAGCTCGGCGTGCCCAGCCTGTTGTACGCCACCCATTTGGACACCACGGGCGAGGCATTCACCGACGACGACTACGCCATGATCCGCAGAGCGTGGAGACACGGCTGACCGGGCGGGGAGTCCATGCGGGATCTGCGCTTGTCCGACTACCGGCCCGTTTCCAGCCTGCCGCCGCTTCCTCCGCCGCCGGCCAGGGCCGCGACGCCGGCGGTGGACGCGCACACGCATCTGGGGCGCTGGCTCACGGAGGGGCGCTGGGCCGCGCCGGACGTGCCCGCGCTGATCGGCTTGATGGACTCCGTGGGCCTCTCGGCGATGGTCAACCTGGACGGCCGCTGGGGCGCGGAGCTCGAGGCCAACCTCGACCGTTACGACCGCCGCCATCCCGGGCGCTTCGCCACGTACTGTCACGTCGACTGGACCGCCCTGACCGGGCCCGCGCCGGGCGAACAGCTCGCCGCGAGCCTGGCCCGCTCGGTGTCGGCCGGCGCCAGGGGACTGAAGGTATGGAAGGACCTGGGGTTGTCGGTGCGCGACGGCGACGGCGCGCTGGTCCTGCCCGACGACCGGCGGCTGGCTCCCCTCTGGGAGCAGGCGGCGGAGCTGAGCGTGCCGGTCGCCATCCACGTCGCCGACCCGGTGGCCTTCTTCGAGCCGGTCGACGAGCACAACGAGCGGCTGGAGGAACTCCTCGCGCACCCCGACTGGTCGTTCGCCGCCCCCTGCCGTCCGCGCTTCCCCCGCCTGATGGCGGCGCTGGAAGCGCTGGTGGCCGCGCATCCGCGCACGATCTTCATCGGGCTGCACGCCGGATGCAACGCCGAGGACCTGGCCTGGGTGTCGCGGATGCTGGATTCCTATCCCAACTTCCACATCGACATCGCCGCACGGATCAGCGAGCTCGGCCGCCAGCCGCGGCGTACCCGGGCGCTCGTGCTCCGCCATCCCGGCCGGATCCTGTTCGGCACCGACCAGGTCATCCAGCGCCGGGCCACCTACGAGATCTACTTCCGCTTCCTGGAGACCGCTCACGAGTACTTCCCCTACTCGGTCCTGGAGCCCCCGCCGCAGGGGCGCTGGTGCATCTCCGCTCTCGACCTGCCGGCCGAGATCCTCGCCGGCGTCTACTCGGGCAACGCCCGGCGGCTGCTGGGGATCGGCTGAAGCGAGCCCAGGAGGACCTTGAGGTCGGCGTAGAAGGCGGGCGTGGGGCTCACCTGGTAGTCCGGCAGGTCCAGATCTTCAGGGGTTGAGGAGGCGGTTGGTCTCGGCCAGCAGCTCGCTCTGGCGGAGGCGGTCGGCGGGGAACGGCATCGCGATGACGCGGTGCACGCCGACCTCGGCGAGTGCGGCCAGCCGTTCGGCGGCCGCGGCGGGTGGGCCGGTGACCAGGCCACCACGGGCCTCCTCCTCGGTCATCCCGTACTCCATCAGCGACCGGGCCTGAGCGTCGATCACCGACGCGGGCAGGTCACCGAGACCGACGCTGAGGCCGATCGTGACGCGCGGCACCGGGCGGCCGTATTCGGCGGCGAGGCCGGCCAGTTGGCGGGTCTGTTCGGCGATCTCAGCCGGCGTGGAGAACGCCGGATACCATTCGTCGGCGAAACGGGCGGCTCGGCGCATGGGGCCGGCGCCGATGAGGACGGGCGGCATCGTCGCGCCCGGAGAGAGGGTGATCACCTCGCCGTTCACGTTCGTGGGCTTGCCCTCGACCAGGCTCGGCAGGATCTCCAGGGCGGCGTCGGTGCGCTGCGCGCGTTCGGCGTAGGGGATACCGACGGCCCGCCAGGCTGCGTCGCCGTGCACGCTGCCGCCCGAGCCGACGCCGAGCAGCACCCGACCGCCGGACAGGTGCTGCAGGCTGGCGATCTGCTTGGCGGCCCAGGCGGCCGGGCGCAGCGCCAAGACCATCACCCCGAAGCCGATCTTGACGCGCTCGGTGACGGCGGCGGCCGTGGCCAGCACTATGGTGCTGTCGAGGAACGGCCGCACCGGGATCAGATGGTCGCCGACCCAGATCGACTCCAGGCCGAGCTCCTCGGCGTGCCGGGCATGCTCGCGCACCCCAGCGGTCTCATCCACGCCGAACGACGGTAGGTTCACGCCGACCTTGAGCATCAGCGCACCTCGAGCAGGGTCTTGCCGATGCCGGCGCGCGACTCGATGGCGGCGTGCGCGGCGGCGGCCCGGTCGAGGGGGAAGCGCTGCCCGATCAGCGGCCGCAGCCGTCCGCCCACGGCCTCGGCGAGGGCGCTCTCGGTGTACTCGCGCATCATCTCCGGGGTGGGCTTCGCCTGGACGAGCGTGACGCCGCGCGCGACAGCGGCCTCCGCCTCGATGCCGGCCCACTCTCCGCTCGCCAGCCCGAAGCTGACCATCCGCCCGCCCTGGCCGAGCAGTTCGAAGGCGGCCCGAGCGATGTCGCCGCCGACCCCGTCGAAAACGACGTCGACAGGGTCGACCTCGTCGGTCCAGCCCGGAGCCGTGTAGTCGACCACCTCGTCGGCGCCCAGGTCGCGGGCCACACCGGTCTTGCGCGAGCCCCCGGCCGCACCGACGACGGTGGCGCCCGCCGACTTGGCGAGCTGCACGAGGAGCGAGCCCACGCCGCCGGCCGCCGCCTCGACCAGAACCCGTTCCCCGGGCTGTGGTGCGGCCGCCCGGATCATCATGGTCGCGGTACGCCCGTCGGCCAAGACCGCGACCGCGTCGTCCAATTCCAGGCCGTCGGGGACAGTAAAGAGCCCGGAGGCATCCACCGCGACCCGTTCGGCATAACCGCCGGAGCCCCCCGTGGAGGTCACCACCCGACGGCCGACCAGGCCGGAGTCGACGCCCTCGCCGACCGCCGTGACGACGCCCCCGACGCCGTTGCCCGGGATCATCGGCAGCTCCGGCTTGAACGGCGACGGGCCACCCGACCGGAACTGGGTCTCCACAAAGGTGATGTTGGCGTAGGCGACGTCGATCAACACCTGCCCCGGCCCCGGGACCGGATCGGGGGCGTCTCCAGGTACGAGCACCTCGGGCCCGCCGAACTCCTTCAACCACACCGCACGCACAACACTCTCCCCTGTTCAGCTGATGTCGGTCTCAGCATGCAACCTCAACCGAACTCGAGGTCAAATCGCGATCACCAGTACAGCTCGACCGCCGTGTCGGCCCGGTTCTCGGGTCGGCGTCACTGGGGGACAAGGTAGAAGAGTTGACGACCTCTTCTCGCTGGTCAGAGCGAGATGATCTTTCTTTCACGTGTGGCACGTGGGCTGATCCTCACAGCATGTTGCAGCGACAATGCGACCACGCGGGGCGAGGGCGATGTAGGCCGGCCGGGCACGCGAAACTCATCGGTCCATCCTGCCCCGATGATGCTCGCTGCCCCACGGCTCGCCCGACGAGGCCCGCAGCGCCGTAGTAACCCTTTTGTGGCTGTCATCCGGTTTCGTTCGGGTAGCGTCGCCGGGTGCCGTCGGCGATTATCGACGCGACGTGACCGCGCTGCGAAAGGATCGGGTATGACGTGGTATCCGTGGAGACAGGCGTTCCTCACAGCGGGGGCGGCCGTGGTCGGCTTCGACCCGTCAACGCGCACATGGGTCACCGACGCCGCCCAGTCTCAGGGGATGGTCGACCTGCCGCCGCTGAAGGGCAAGGTGGTGACCGATCCCGCCTCGCGCGGCCAGGCGGCCGACGACTTCGGGCACCTGATCCATCGGACCCCCGGGGCCGTGCTGGAGCCCGGCGCCGTGTCGGACATCATGGCGATGATGAAGTACTGCCGGACGCACAGCCTGCAGGTGGCCGCACGCGGCCAGGGACACGCCACCTTAGGTCAGGGCCAGGTCGCGGGCGGTCTGATCATCGACATGACCCCGCTCAACGCGGTTGAGGTGCGGGAGGACACGGCCGTCGTGGAGGCGGGCGCGCTCTGGAGCAGCTTGGCGCAGGCGACCCTGGCCCACGGCCTGACCCCTCCGGTCTTCACCGACTACCTGGAGCTCTCGGTCGGCGGCACGCTCTCGGTGGGCGGTCTCGGCGGCCAGACCCACCACCACGGATCCCAGGCGGACAGCGTCGTGGAGCTGGAGGTCGTCACGGGGGAGGCCAGCCTGAGGAGGTGTTCCGCGCAGTCGCGCCCCGACCTCTTCCGCGCGGCGCTGGCCGGAAGAGGACAGTGCGGCATCATCACCAAGGCCACCGTGCGCCTGCTGCCCGCCCCCGCGACGGTCCGCCACTACCTGCTCTCCTACCCGAGCGTCGCCGCGCTGACCGCCGACCAGCGGCGCGTGGTCAACGACGGCCGCTTCGCCTACGTGGAGGGAGAGCTCGGGCTGCCGACCGGCTCCGCCGACTGGAGTTACCAGCTTGAAGCGGTCGCCTTCTTCAACGGCACGACCCCGCCCGACGACGCCAGGCTGCTCGACGGGCTGGGCGACCAGCCCGGTGACCGGCAGATCCAGGACATGTCCTACTTCGACTTCCTCAACCGGCTCGCCGCGGGCGTCGCCTATCTGAAGTCCACAGGCGAGTGGTACCGCCCGCACCCCTGGTGGAACATGTTCCTGCCCGCGAGCCGCACCGACGCCTTCGTGGAGACCGCCATCAAGGACCTGACCGAGACCGAGGTCGGCGCCAGCGGCGTGGTCCTGCTCTATCCCTTCCCCCGCGCCCGCCTGCACCTGCCCTTGCTGCGCGTGCCCGACGAGGAGACGGTCTTCCTCTTCACACTGCTCAGAACCGCCTCGCCCGGAGCCGAGAGCCCGCAGGACATGGTGGAGGCCAACCGTTCCCTCTACCTGCGCGCCCGAGCCGTCGGGGGTTACCAGTACCCGGTCGGCTCCATACCCACCACGCCTGAGGAGTGGCGCACCCACTACGGCCCCGCATGGGCCGACTTCGAGGCGGCCCGTGAACGCTACGACCCCGACGGAATCCTCACTCCGGGCCAGGGCGTCTTCCCTCCGGGACCGTGAAGTCCGCAGCCGGATCACCGTGCCGAGTTTCGCCACCAGGCGAAGGGCGCGGTGTTGCAGGGGGACGGCCGGTCGGGTCGCGCTGTGTCCGCGTACTTCTTTGAGTGCTCCACGAAGTACGGAGACAAGTGCACCAGCGCAGCGGCTGTCTCCAGCGATTCCCCACGGAGGCTCGGGGCGTCATGAAGGCATCCGCTGACCGCGGGTGGGGTGACGGCGCAGGTGGTAGGCGTTGGCCAGGGCGAGCACTATCGGGCCCCACAGGGCAATCGGGGTGATGCATACCATTGCCAGAGCCTGCCACCAGCCGTTCTCATACGCCGTGCGGTCAAAGACGCCGACCCAGGCGAGCACCATCCAGACCGAGATGACGGTCAGAAGGAGCCCACCGATCACGGCCGGGACGACCGCCGCCATGGTCGGCACAGCTCTGCCGCCGATGACCGGGACCCAGTTCGGGACCACCTCGCCCCAACCGCGCACCAGACCGATGCTGAGCAGCGCCACCAACTCGGTGATCACACTGAGCCCGAAGACATAGGGGATTGTGATCCACAACGGTGATACAGGCGCGTCGTTGAGCTGTCCCATGTCGCAGTGAAAGGCGAACGGCAGCCTCCACAGGCACGAAGGGAGCAGCAGCCAGGGAAGCGCGTAGGCGACACGGAGTGCCCATCGGGGGACGGGCTGTTCGGTGTCGCTGGTGGCTGGTGCCGCGTGCAGCAGTTTGATCGCCATGGCTGGAGTCTCTTCGGGCACCGAGGATGAAAGATCACCTGTGAGAATGAACCGCCTCCCCCACGCGAGCTAGTCAGGTGAGCGCGGCACGAGGAGGCACCGCAATATCGACCGCCTGAAGGCCCGCGGACAGCTCGGTGCGTTCCCGTGATCAGTTGGATCTATGGAGACTTGAAGACAAGCGCTCAGGCGACCTCAGTGGCTTGTTCGATGTTCCTGAGCCGGTAGCTGGGGCCGTTGATGGAGATCACATCGCAGTGGTGGAGGAGCCGGTCGAGGATGGCGGTGGCCAGCACCTCGTCGGCGAAGACCTGGCCCCACTCGCTGAAGCTCTTGTTCGAGGTCAGGATGATCGAGCCCTTCTCGTAACGCTTGGAAATCACCTGGGAGACCAGGTTGGCCTCGCCGCGTTCGAGGATCTCGTAGCCCACTTCGTCGATCACCAGGACGCTCGGCCGTAGGTAGGTGCCGAGTTTGCTGCTCAGGCGTACGCCGAGCACCACGTACCCGCTGTTGGAGTAGGAGAAGACGGTGTCGAGCGGGAGGAGTTGGTCCACCTCGGCGAGGGTGGCGACGAACTTCTCGATCGCGTCATCGTTGCGACCGGTGTCGGTGAAATGGTTGCCTTGATACCGCCGGTGTGGGTGAGCAGGTGGCGGGCGGTCAGGGACTCGGTCGCGGCCTCGACCTGGGTGCGCAGACTCAGCACGCCCGCAGCCTCGTCCTGGATTTCCCGTTGGCCGGCACGGCGACCTGTGCGCCTGGTACGTCGTATTTCGCGACAAGCTCGCCCGGATCCCATTCCATCCCACCAGGCTAGCTCCATGATCGAAAGCCTTCGCCGGGTTAAGGGGACGCACCGTGCGGCTTCACCAGTTGAGGGGCCACGGTTATTCCGGACAGCCGTCTTACGGGCGTAGCCTATGCGGCTGTTTGGGCTGAGAGGGACTCGTTTGAGTACCTCCAGGGGGGCCGGGTGCCGAGCGCCGAGTGCAGGCGCCGACGGTTGTAGAACCCTTCTACGCTGTTCGGCAGGGAGGTGTTGTCGATGTCGGCAGTCGTAATAAGTCTGTCAGTGCGTGATCTGACCCAGGAGGATCTGCAGTGGTGTTCGTGGTCCGGTTCGGCTCTGCACCTGACTCAGGTCGCGCGAGAGCTCAAGCGCTCGCGGAGCGGCGTCGTGGACTACTTGGCCGTTTGTCCCCCATCTGACCGGCCGGTGGCGATCGGCGGTGTTGACTATGAGGCAAGCCCAGGAGCAGGAACTCTATGGCAACTGGCTGTGCTCCCCGCTCTGCAGTCCTGCGGCATCGGGACTGTTCTGATTCATGCGGCCGAGCAGCGCATTATCGCCAGGGGGTTGCAGCGCGCGGAGCTAAGCGTTGAGGAGAGCAATCCTCGTGCGAGAGCGCTGTACGAACGACTCGGATACGTTGCTCATGGCCGCAAGCCTGCCGCATGGGATGCCGAAGGCCCAGACGGTGTGATCCGACGCTATGAGACAGTCTGCACGCTGATGGGCAAAACGTTGACGTGACGTCGCTTCCAGCGTGACGGCGATACCTCTGCTCCGCGCCGCTCGTCGGCCAGCAGCGGTCCCTCCGCGCGCTGTGCCGCGGGGGGTGCGTGCCGGGCAGGGCGTGTGGCTGCGGTCGCGGGATCGGGCGCGCTGGCCATCAGAGTCGTGCCGGCCAGGGGGTCGCGCCGGTGAGTATGGAGCTGATCAGGCCGTTCGGTTTCCCGTCGCCGTAACCTCGCACATTGGAGGACTTCGGCTGGCGTGCAGCGCGGCGAGGATGGCCTACTTCGCGCCGTGGCGCACAGCCAAGACGGGACCAGAGCCCGTGCTGTTCAGCACGCGGGCGGGTGACTCCCGAAGGAAGGCCAGGTGCAGACCGCCGCCTGCTGAGCTCCCGCCCGGTCCGCACCCGCCGTGACCTGCGCCTTTCACGGTGACTCGAAGCCGTATCAGAGCGACATCAGGTCCGTGTCAAGTCGCGGGGCCACACTTCCCGACATGGATACAGCAATGCAGCCCCCGGCCGACACCCGAGGCGCCCAGCCGAAAGGCTTCGTCGCCAAGCTCCTCGCCGACCGTCACTCCGTCCCGTTCTCCATTGCACTACACCTGGTGCCCGGCGCGGTCATCGTCGCCGTGTACGCGTTCATCGCCGCCCCCCTGGTCCGGGCGATCGACTTCCCGATCTTCCTGGCCTGGGCCATCGCCCTCGCGGTTGTGCTCTTCCCGCTCCAGCTCTTCCTGCTGTGGCTGGGCAAGAAGCAGACCGGCCGCTTCACGATGAAGGGCGTCGTCCACTACCGCGACAAGCCGCTCTCGCGCGGCAAGGTCTTCTGGCTCGGGGCCGCGTGCCTCGTGTGGATGACCGTGGTCTCGCTCTCGCTGACCCCGCTGGACAACATCGTCTACGACTGGTTCTTCACCTGGGTGGACTACCAGGGCGCCGGCCCCGACGGCACCACCTACCTCCAGGGCTACCCGCAGGAGCTCGTGCTCACCACGCTGCTCATCTGCGCACCGTTCACCGGCTTCACCCTGCCCCTGCTCGAGGAGTACTACTTCCGCGGCTTCCTGCTGCCCCGCCTCCCGCAGCTCGGCAAGTGGGCTCCGTTCTTCAACACCTTCTTCTTCTCGGTGTACCACTTCTGGGCCCCTTGGACGGTCCTGTCGAAGCTCGTCTTCCTCTACCCGGGCGTCTGGCTCGCCTGGAAGAAGCAGGACATCCGCATCTCGATCGCCATGCACCCCGGCTCGGCGCTGCTGATGACCGTGGTCGGCGTCATCGCCCTCGCCTCCGGCGCCTACTCCATGTAAGACCGCCTCGAAACGAGGGGTGCCGTCCGCCGGCCGAGGGCCGGATGCGCCGCTCCGGAGCAGTCGCAAGCGCCGCCGAGCAGGCCGACCCCGGGCTGCTCGCGGCGCTGGATGCGCTGGTGGAGCAGGTCACTCGGGGCGATCTCGCACAAGCCGGGGTGTGTAGCCGCCAGCTCGCACCATCCGACCGCCACCCCGGGGTACATCTTCGAGGCCGGATGTTCCCGCTCGGCGAGGCTGCTGCGGGAACTGCAACAGGGTTGGGTCGGACCGGGGCGTGGTGTCAGCCTCGCGGCTGATCCGTTTCCCCGGCGCGCCCGCCGCACTGACAAGCGTGAACGTATCTACCAGGGCGCTGTCGGCATCGTCTCGATCAGGATCTGGCTCCGTGGCCCGGTTCAATGATCCACGAGATACTTCCTAGATGACTGTCCCGCTCAGGGAAGCCCCAAGAGCAGTCGTCATATACAAGACGCTGCGCCCGGATCGCTCGCGGGTGACCAGCCCGCTCTCGCGCAGTACGCGGAGGTGTCGTGACACGGCGCTGGGCATGATCCCGAGTACTCGGGCCAAGTCCGTCGTCGTTGCGGGGGACCGCAGTGCCTCAAGCAGTTCGGCGCGCGCCCGACCGAGCAGCCGGACCGTGCTGCCCGCGGGTGCCCGCGTTCCGGCGGTCCACAGCGCCCCGACGCCTCGTGCCGGATAGTGCACTGTGGTCTGCGTGGACGTCCTCTTCTTGATCAGCGCGTAGGGTGAGCCGAGAACCACCGGCATGAGCACCAGCCCACCCGGACCGCGCTCCACGACACGCTCGACCCGCCAGCGTGCTCCCCCCAGTATCAACCGGCCATCGCGCCAGCGCAGATCCGGATGCAGGTCGGCGAACAACCTCTCGGCACCGCCCGCAGCCATCTGCTTGGCCCGATGGATGACATCCGCATCGAGGACGGCCCGGATCCGTGACCAGTGCGGCGCGATGAGCCGGTCGTGCGCCGTACGCAGTTCCGCGGCGATCGCACGCAGCCCTGCCGCCGGCTGTTCAGCGAGCGCGGCGGCCGGGGCGGGGAGGTCCTCGCCGAACACGCGCCGGAGGCTGATCCGCACTTGAGATGCGGGTGTCCTGCGCAACGCGGCAAGGTCGTCGTCGATGGATGCCCCCGAGCCGAGCGGGGCAGGAACGAGGAACTCCGGCCAGTTCGGCCGGTCGCTGACGATCAGCGGCCATGTATACGAGAGATCCAGGGGATTTCTGGCGAGCTCATCCGCCGCCCACCGCAGCCACCGCAGGTGGAGCGGGTTCCGATCAAGATCACCCAGCTGCTGCAAGCCGGACACGGTCTCCGACAGCGGCGAGATCGCGAACCGGGTCGCCGCCAACTCGGCCACACCAAGATCGATCAGCAGCGCCACAGATCGATTATGTAGCACTCGCCTAAATACTGTCGTGACGGCGCCCGGCAGCTGAAGATCACCACATGGCACGGAACACGCAACGTGAGACCGAGCCACGCTTGTCTGCGGGCTACTGGCGGTTGTGGTGGGCGACCGGTATCAACAGCGTCGGCGCCGGGGCGTTCGCCGCGGCTGTTCCCCTGCTGGCCGTCACGGTCACACGCGACCCCCGGCTCGTGTCGATCGTGTCCGCGGCGACATACCTTCCCTGGCTGCTGCTGTCCCTGCCCGCCGGCGCGCTCGTCGACCGGCACGACCGCGTCGCCCTCATGTGGCGCGCTCAGGCGATCCAGGCGTTGATCGCCGCTGTCATCGCGGTCCTTGCCGCTTTCGGCCAGATCGGCATCCCGGTGCTCGCCATCATCGCCTTCGGGCTAGGAGCGTGTACGGTCGTTTTCGCCAACGCCGCCCAGGCGGTGCTGCCGGACATCGTCGACGAGTCGCTGCTGCACAAGGCGAACGGCCATCAGCAGGTCATCACCACGGTCGGCTTGCAGTTCGCGGGGCCACCGGCCGGCAGCCTGCTGTTCGCGGTCGCCGTGGCGTTGCCGTTCAGTGTGGACGCCGCCTCGTTCGTCCTGTCCGCCGCGCTGCTGGCGACGTTGCCCAGGCGCAGGCGCGAGCGAATCGAACATCCACCGATGCGGACGGCGATCGCGGACGGCCTGCGCTGGCTGGCCCGTCACCGGCTGTTGCGTACCCTCGCCATCCTGCTCGGCGTCAACACCTTCTGCTTTCAGCTCGGCAACGTCTCCCTGGTTCTCCTGGCGACTCAGACACTGCGCCTGGATGCGCCCGGTTACGGGCTGCTGCTCGCCGGCGCCGCGATCGGCAGTCTGCTCGGCGGGCTGGTCAGCGCGCGCCTCGTCCAGAGGATGGGCGAGCTCTCCGCGCTCCTTGCCGCGCTCATCACGAACGTCGTCATCTTCGTCGGGATCGGGCTGAGCCCGAACGTGATCGTGCTCGGCGCCTTGCTAGCCGTCAACGGCTTCGTGACCACGCTCTGGAGCATCGTGACCGTCAGCCTCCGGCAACGGATCGTGCCGTCCGAGATGCTCGGCCGGGTGAACAGCGTCTACAGGATGCTCGGCTGGGGGCTGATCCCGCTCGGGGCACTGGCCGGGGGGCTGGTGGCGCACGCGTTCGGGCTGCGCGCGCCGTACCCGGTCGCGGGGGCGCTGAGAGGAATCGCCTTGCTCGTCGCGATGCCTGTACTGATCCGTGCCATGCGTCACTGAATCGCCGAGGGCCTCATGGGGCGGCGGTGGCGAGAAACGATCGGCGCCCTCGAGGGAAGCGATCTTCGTAGCCCAGTCTCAGCCGCTGGTCCAACCTGTCGTGAACACCCCACCTGGCCGGCCTCCGGCCACGACATCCGCCTGGGCGAAGAAATCTCCGCTCGCATCACCGCCGAGCACGACTCCGCCCGCCGCCGCACCCGCTGACCAAGCCAGCCCCAGCGCCGACATCGGTTCCGCCATCGATGCAACATGCCTTCAACGCCAGCCAACATGCCTTAAAAGATCACCTCGCTCTGACCTGCGAGAAGAGGGGAGAATCCAAGACAACGATTGCGGAGGCGAAGCCCCTGCGCGCCGACCTCGACCAGCTCTGCGCCGGTGATGCGGAGGGCGGCGTCGCGGTCGCCGAGGGCCTGGTGACGTTCACGATCCCCGCGCGCCCGGGGTCCGCGTCGGCGGCCGGCGCAGCCGCTCCAACTCCGAGACCCGCCACCCTTCCAGCAGCGCCATCAAGTCCCCGGGAGCGCGGTCCGCCCGGTGCGCGGCCCTGGCGACCTTCGCGTAGGGCCGCTTCTCCGTGACTGCCGGGCCAGCACTGACATCCCTGGCAGCAGGCGCGCACCCGGAACCCGGGAACGCGCCTGCGGGGCCTGCGGCGGGCCGCATCACAGACCACGGCGGCCCCGGGCTGCTGGTGCCGATCTCCAACGGCGGGCAGGGAGTCGGCGCCCTGGACGCCCTGCGGGTGCAGCGCGCACTGGGCAGCAGGACACCATCGCCGGCCGTGGCCACCACCAGGCTCCACTTCTCGGTGGCCACCGCGGTCGGTCTGGCCACCGCCGCTACCAACATCAACGGATACAGCGGATTCATGGAGTGGGAGCCTATCGATGATGTGGCCTCCCACCGCCGCCTCGTAGCGCCCGGCTTCGCCGAGGAGCGCCCCGGCGCCGGAATCCTCTCCCCTCCGATGACCGCCACGCAGGATTACCCGAAGATTTCGATCAGCGGGGTGACGGGCCCGTGCAGTCTGGCCCGGTCGATGAACCTGCTCGCCGTCAGTGTCATGGTCCCCCCCCGACGAGACAGCCCGTCCCCGGAGCTGTCAGTCGCCCTCGACATGCCGGGCAAGGTCGCCGACTTCCTCCGCACCGCCGAACGGGAAACCGCCGCGCGGGCCGCTGATTTCGTCGAAGCCTGATTGCGTCTCCCAGGCACCTTCCTGCGACTCAGAGTGCGTAATCACATAGGTTGGCGAAGGCATCGGTCAGTCAGGCACGCCAGTCAGCCGGCTGGCTAGGTCGCTGGCGTCCTTCTGGGTGAAGGCACCACTGATCTCCAGCACGGGACCAGAAATCGGCTGTGTAATGGCCGGGGCGGTGACCACTTTGCCGTCGATGACGATGGCGAGCTGGTTCCGCGGGGCGGGCAGCTGGTACAGGGCCGATGTCAGCGCGGCGAACTTGGCACTGTCGGTGTTGTCGAGCGTGACTTGGACTACCCAGGTCACCCCTCCGGACAGGCCGGCTGCCGCCTTCTCTGCTGTGATGTCGGTCATGCCCTGGCCGAGCTTGTAACACGAGGTGCCGTCGAGAGCGCCCACCGTACCCGTAGCGCAGGGAATGGAGGACGTCTCAAGCACGGGCAGCAGCGCAAAGGACGTCACGTGCGGCTCAGATCGGGGCGCTCCGGTCATCGCTGTGAGCACTCTGGCCGTCATGAAGATCATGACGACTGCCAGCCCAAGAGTGACGATCGTTCCCGCGACAATAGCGATCACATGAACACGTCTCACAGAACCTCTCCCACGAGGCGAGCCATCCCTTCTCGTATGACTGTCAGGGAGTTCTCCACTTCCACTCATGACGACGGGAGCCTCTCGGTCAAACTATGGCGGCTGAACCTTATGGCCATCAACTTCCAGTGACATTGGTCAGCCTGTCGATGACAGAGGACATCAGTTTGGACAGCATTCTTGGCCAATGCAGTCGAGAAATGTCGGTGAGAAATCTGCTGGCCGCCAATCCCGCCCGCCGCCTCCTTCCTTCACAGCCGGATTTGGGGTCCGGAACTAACAGACACCGGCCTGTTTCCGTTTCGCGATGATCTGGGCGACGGTGGCGGTGAGCATGCTGACGCACAGCCCGATCACCACCGCCAGCAGGGAGTAGGCCCACAGAGTGGCCTGAATGCTGTCCTGGTTGTCCAAGCCTGGGTCGATCGTGAGATAGACAGAGGAGAGCAGAAGCGGGCCGGCCACGCCCGCTTGGACACCGCTCTTCCATCGGCCGTGCTGTGCCGCCGCCCACGCCGCGATGATTCCGCTGACCATGACTGGTCCGAACAGCCCGGCAGTGATCCCACCGGCCTCGATGAAGTTCGCCTCCACCACGTACTGACCGGTCTTGCTACTCAGCCCGCCTTCCGTGAGCATGGGGTCGAAGGCGGGCGCCCTGTCCCACCACCACGGTCTGGCGAATTCCAGGAGGGAGACCCACAGGGTGTAGGCCAGCAGGCCGACCCCGATCTCCCGATACCGCAGCGCCGCCATCGCAGCGGCGACGCCGATCACGCCGCCGAAGATGGTCGCCCAGGCCACCTCGAGTGGGCTGGAGTTGATGCCGTCTTCCGGCGCTGCGGATGCCAGGCCGTACAGAAGCGGGGTAGCGGTCAGACAGGAGCCGAGCCAAGCCGCCGGCGGCAGCCACAGCCACGACCACGGCGCATGCTGAAACACGCGGTACGTGATCGCGGAGGCGACCAGTGTGGAAGCGGCCGGATACCAGGTGGAACGAGTTACTGCGTGGTCCCAGTCGATGTACTCCGAGTACGAACCCCCTGCGGTCGTCCATTCGTTGATGCCCAAGCGGTGCGCGGCGAGGATCTGTGCGGCGGCCAGCACCGCAGCGACCAGCGCGCAAACGATTGAGGCTGCGAGCCGCCACCTCATGCTTTCGCCCAAAGACGCTGCAAACGGGACGGAGTCTCACGCCCGCCGACTAGTGCGCACAAAGCCGTCATGGTTGAGCATTCTGCACCACCAAGATCGGAGCCGAAGGCGGCATCCGTCAACTCCACCTGTGCGCCTGCCGATAATTACATCCACCCTGTGAGAGCTTCGCGTGGCGTGCGCGAGCTCCGATCTTCAGGAGGGGGCGGGTGCGGCATGATGATCGGCCGTGCTCCTTCGCCTGGCCTATGCCACCGTTAGGAACGCCTTCGCCGCGCTGCGGCTGCTACCCATGGCAATCGGGACAAGGACGTCGAGATACTCGCCCTGCGCCATCGGATCACCGTGCTTGAACGGCAACTCGGCGCCGATGCCAGAGTGAGGTTCATGCCCGAGGACCGAGCCTTCCTGGCCGCGCTGCTGACATCGCTGCCACGGGGGGTCCCACGCCAGGTACGGCTGCTCGTCCGGGACGCCGCGATCTGATGAAACGGCGTCACGCCCAGACCTGCCGGCCGAACAGGCGAGGGCGCCCGCCCACGGTTCGCTCCATTCGTGTCCTCGTGCTGCGACTGGTTCGTGAAAATCCCTCGTGGGGATATCGGCGGGTGCACGGTGAACTCACCACGCTCGGCATCAAGATCGCCCCGTCCACGATCTGGGAGATCCTCAAGCGGGAAGGGCTTGATCCGGCGCCCGAGAGGGCGTCCACGACGTGGGCCGACTTCCTGCGCTCGCCAGTTGACGCCCTGTTGGCCTGCGATTTCATCGAGAACATCACCTTGAACGGGCCGGGCGCGCTACCTGATCCGAGACCGGGATGCCAAGTTCCCGGCTCTCATGGACGAGATCCTGCCCGACGCCGGCATCCAGACCGTGCGGACCGGCACCCGGATGCCGCGTATGAACGCGGTCATGGAGCGATGGGTGCAGTCGTGCCGCCGTGAGCTGCTCGACCGCTGCCTGATCTGGAACGAACGCCACCTGGGCACGCCCTGCGCGAGTACGAACACTTCTACAACGAGCACCGAGCCCACCAAGCCCGGGCTCAAGCGGCTCCGCTGCGTACCGTCCCAGATCCGATCACGGATCCGAAGCGAATCGATAACCTGAATATACGCCGACGAGATCGGCTCGGCGAGGTTCTCCACGAGTACTCACATGCCGCTTGAACTGCATGGATGGACTTTCCGGCAGGCGCAGGCCTCCGCGCGCAGGGACTCGGCGCCGTCGTCGGTCAGGCGGTAGTAGCGCCGCAGCCGCCCCTGCTGTGCCTCTTCGCGGTCGAGTGCGACCTGGCTCTCGGCCGAGAGCCGGACTGACGATCCCACCCGCCTTACACCCGGGCGGCAGCACGAGCGTGCAAGCCGCCAGGCCTACCGGCCGCCGCCCGGCCGCGACGTCGATCGCGGGCCCGGCCTGAGCCGCTGACCACCTCGGGTGGTATTCGGCTTCCCGACTACTACGGCCGGAACCTGGACGCCTCCTCAACGACCGCCTGAGCGAAGCCGCTGTATGAGTCCGATGGGAGTCGGGATGCACTTCGGCGTGCGCAACGGCTCGCCCGGCCGACGAGGTGTGCCTGCCGGCTAAGAAGGTGCCACCGAACCCCTCCTGACGTTCCTGTACGGGTGAGCACCGGTGCACCCAGAGCCGCGAATGAAAGAAGGATGGTTTAGTGTGCATTTCGGCACAGACTTTCGCGGCGAATGTCCCAGAGGGTAGACAGGGAAACGGCGCATGCCCAGAGACGGGACCACGGGCCGGGCGACGCCCCATCGGACAAGCAGGCCCGCCGTCACACCATGAGCAACAGCACGTTCAAGCGAATCCTCACGATCCTCACGGCGGCAACGACGGTCTCGGCGACGGCGATCGCGGTTCCGTCGGCGGCGAACGCGGGCGCCTACGGCTGCCGCGGCAACCTCGTGGGAAGCTGGCGAGTGCCGCTGAAGGACCTGCTCACCGGCGAAACCTACTACCGCAGCGACATCAAGCTGTTCTACAACCCGGCCAGCGGCTGGAACTGCGCCGCCCTGGTCAAGCGCCCCGGACAGGCCCGCTACGGCGAGAAGACCCCGCTGTCCATCGAGATGTACAACGAGCGCTACGCCGAGGACGCCATCAAGAACAACCACGACCGGGAAGAGGGCAGCTTCAAGTACTACGCCGGCCCGGTCAAGGTCTACGGGAAGAACTTGTGCGTGAGCATCCACGCCATGCACGAGGACGCCACTGGCCCTCACGAGAGCTACAACGGTCGTCGTAGCCTCACGGGCGTCGCCTGCCACTAGTTGGCTTGACCCGCAGGGTTGTCGACGCAGGTGGCCGGTGGCTGTCCGAGTCGGTCAGGTGCCGTCCGGTAAGCCCTTCACCTGCGGTTTCATTCGGAAGATCTCGATGGGCCCGGTGTGAGAACTGGCTACAACGGCTCATCCGCAACCCCATCGCATGGTCTGAGTGGCCCGCGTCGTGCTCAGGCGGTGGCCCGGAAGGGGCACCTGCTTCAAGCCGGCGTCGACACATGGCCACGTGGTGAGGGGGCGTTTTCAGTCCGTCGGCGACGGTACCAGGGTTCGAATCGGACCCATCCACGGTGGTCAGCGTGGGGTGTGGCAAACCGTCGTCGACCAAAAGAACCCCTGGGCATGCGGAGTGCTTTCTGGCCGTCCTGCATGCCTGGGCCTGTCGCAAAGGAGTTGGTTCGACGTGAAGATCCATAGAGCAGCGGTTGCGGTGTCCGTAGCGGCGATCTCATCGGTCGTGATGACCACAGCACCAGCGAGCGCTCACCCCTACGACGGAAAGGACCCCTACACGACCGGGTGCGCCAGCACCAAGGTGAACACCGGGAAGAAGGCCTCGCTGAAGAACGAGGTGGGCGACAGCCTGGGCACGATCTGGCTGTTCTACTCTCGTCGCTGCGGCACCAACTGGGGCGAGGTATCGGTCGCCAAGAGCGGTTCCGGTGCCATCACGGTCTTTACCAGCAAGACGAGCAGATCCTTCAGCTACCGCCCCGGGAACGGCGGGCACCACTGGGGCAACATGGTCTACGCCCCCAGCGGCGTCTGTGCCAAGGCCACGGGCAGTGTGACGACCGGGATCGGCCGCGCCAACAAGGGCAGCGGCACCACTCCGAAGGCCTGCGGCTAACCCACGCGGCGCCCCGACAAAAGGAGGGAAACACTGTGCGTATCGCGATCATAGGGGGAGCCCTCGTGCTGGCCGGCGCCCTCGCCGGAGTCGGCTTCGTGGGCACTGCTCACGCCGGCACAGACGGTGCCACGGCACCAGCCGCGCGGTCCGGGAACCTGTCAGGCAGGGTTGGCGCGAAGGTGTCCTGCTACGACATCTGGATCAACGACGTCGGCTTCTACCGTAGCGTCACGATCAAGAACAAGTGCGGGCAGACGAAGCAAGTGCGGGCGAGGATCGCCTGGTGGCCCAATGGACCGTGCTGGACCATCAGACCTGGTGGGTATCGGACCCACTACTACAGGTCGCCCGGCACGTTCTACAACCTGAAGAAGTGTTGACGACCTGCTCATGACCCGACTCCAGCGCCCGATCCGATCCCGGACGTTCCTCAGGGCCCCGAGACGGCCTCATCCAAGATCGGGGGTTGACGATGAGGCCCATACGCACCCCGAGGAGACGCGGGCCGCGGTACGGGAGAGCGCAGGGGCAGGATTGCGCCTGGCTACGACGCGGACCTTATCGCGGTGGGCGGCGACCCGCCGTCTGATATCGGCACGCCGGCCGCCGTGATCGAGGTCTTTCGCAAGGCCCATCAGATGACGGAGCTCGGTGTCCCTGCGTGCTCCGCTGAGTTTCGCTCGCTGAAAGGGTTTTGCCCGTCGGGGACGGGTACGTCGAGAGGTTTGCCGAACGGCGGGCTCGTCGCACCGCAGACGGGCCCGCCGAACCAGTATCGCTGAGAGGACAGAGCCCAGAGAGGGAACTCAGATGGACCCGGCAGGCTGGATCATCTCCGCCATCGGCATATTGATCGCCATCGGTATCGCTGTATTGCTGGAGAGCGGCAGGAAGAAGGGCAAGAACGCCGATCAAGGTCGGCCCGACGACAGTAACAGGCGATGGCGGTCGTGGTCGTGGTCACGGTGGCGGTGACCGCACTCTGCGACTCGCATCGCTCGATGGCGTGATTCCGGGATCGCTATTTGGCGGCTGAGGGGTTGCTGGAGCGGGCCAGGACCGTGTACCGCGTCACGGGTTGAGTGGAGGTGGATTTCTGGATTCTTGTGCCACTTGATGAGAGGAAAGTGGCATGGGACGACGGGGCTACCCGCCGGAGTTCCGGTGCAAGGTGCTGGACCTACCCGAGCGGGCCGCACGGCTACCGAGCTGGCCCGTGACCTGGACATCAGCACCCAGACGATCTACACCTGGCGACGGCAAGACCGCATCGACCGTGGCTGCGGTCAAGGCACTTATTCTGCGCGTGGCCGCGGAGAACCCGAGCTGGGGTCACCGGCGTATCCATGGTGAACTGACCCGCCTCGGCCACACGATCGCCGCCTCCACCGTCTGGAACAGACTGAAGCAGGCCGGGATCGACCCCGCTGCGCGCCGTAACGGTCCGACATGGAAGCAATTCCTGACCGCCCAGGCCGAGCGTATCGACTTCCTCCATGTGGACACCATCAACCTCACACGCCTGTATGCCTTGATCATGCCCGAACGCGGCAGCCGTCGTGCCCTCTGCTCGGCGTCACTGCCAATCCCACCGGCACGTTGACGGCTCAGGCCGCTCGCAACTTCTTGATGAACACCGGCACCGACATGACGGAGCTGAATTTCCTGATCCGCGACCGTGGCGGCCAGTTCGCCGGTGCCTTCGACGCGGTCTTCGTCGACGCCGGCCTGAGGGTCATCACGAGTCCACCAAAGGCCCCGAAAGCGAATGCGCACTACCGGATCGCCAGCTGATCAGTGGCCAGCCGCGAATTGGCAGGACGACCGTGGCAAACGGCATCGCCGTCCAAGCTGCCGGCGGCGCCACTCGAGCCGACCTCCAGCAGGTGGCCGACATGGCCCTGCGGGGCTGGCCACCAGCTACGGGCCCGACTCGGCCGAGCGGCCGAGCGGCTGAGCGGCTGAGCTGGCACTGCCCGCTTCGCCGGCTCGGGCAGCGACGGCGCCTCGGTCCAACTCGCGTCCTGCGACCAACCCTCCCCAATGAACGCGGGTGACGTTGCCGCGATGTAGAGCACGAACAAGATGCCCCGCAACGCCAGCCGGTCATCCAGCCGTTTCCGGCCCGGATGATGCCGGCGCCGTTCCACGTGTCGTTGGATGGTTCTCAGGAGTGGGGTCGGGGTGGCTGAACGAGCCCGGCCACGGCGCTCACCACCGCGGCCCGGCGGCTGGCGAGATCGTGGAAACCGAATTCCGATTGCAGCGCCTTCAGCGACCAGGCGGCGCTGTCCCAGCTGATCACCACTCCGATCACCATGGCCATGAGCTCTGCCGGCGGGATGTCGGCGCGAAGCTTGCCCGCTTGCTGAGCGGCCGCGATCGCGACGACCCTCGCGCGGTATCCCGCGACCTCGGGCTCGAAGGACTGTTCTCGTTCCAGCCCTGCCCACAGGTAGAGCCGCCGGACGTGCGGCCACTTCTCCAGGCGGTCGAACAGGTCGCCGGCGTAGCCGATCAGGTGATCGTCGCCGAAGGGGATCGATGCCGCGAGCTCCAGGAAGGTGTCGGCGACAACCTTGTCGAACAGCTCTTCCTTGGTGCCGAAGTGCATGTAGATCGACCGCTTGTTGGCCGCGGCATTCTCGGCGATGCGGTCGACCCGGGCACCGGCTAGACCGTACCGGGCGAACTCGTCGACCGCCGCTTTCATGAGTCGCCGCTTGGTCTCGGTCGCGTCAGGTGGCATCCACTCATCGTACATAACTATCCAGGGATTTACATACGGCATGGCATGCCGTATGAATATATCTAGTTAGTTACCAACGAAAGGGAGCCCTCATGCGCACCTGGTTCATCACCGGAACCTCCTCCGGCTTCGGCCGTGAACTCACCGAACAACTGCTCGCCCGGGGAGACCGGGTCGCCGCCACCGCACGACGCCTGGAGTCCCTCGATGGCCTGGCGGCCCGCTACGGCCGGCAACTGTGGCGAGCCCGCCTGGACGTCACCGACACGACAGCGCTGCGTCAGGTCGTGGACCGCGCGTTCACCGACCTCGGCCGCATCGACATCGTGGTGTCCAACGCCGGCTACGGCCTGTTCGGGGCACCCGAGGAACTCACCGACGAGCAGATCGACCGGCAGATCGCGACCAACCTCACCGCCTCGATCCAGCTCGCCCGCGCCGCCACCCCGCATCTGCGCCGGCAGGGCGGCGGACGCTATATCCAGATCGCCAGCGTCGGCGGCCAGATCGCCTTCCCTGCCATGAGCCTCTACCACGCCACCAAGTGGGGAATCGAGGGATTCTGGGAGTCGTCCGCCGCCGAGCTCGCGCCGTTCGGCATCGGCGTCACGATCGTCGAGCCCGGCATGTCCCGCACCAACTTCGGCGCTGGCAACGCAGTCCTCGGCGCACCGCTGCCCGAATACGCCGACGGCCCGTCCGGGCAGCTGCGACGCGTGCTCTCCGGCGAACTGCCACCGCTGCTCACACCAGGAGACCCCGTCAAGATGGCGGCGGCCATCATCGCCTCCGCCGACCAGGCCGAGGCGCCGCTCCGCCTGACGCTGGGCTCCGACGCCTACGAGCTGGCGACCACAGCCCTGCGCGGCCGCCTCGAAGCCCTGGAGGCCGGGCGAAGCCTTGCCTACTCCACCGACGCCGACGACGTCGTCCACGCACCTGCCCTCACCACCTCCACCTCCCACTGAAGGAGCCCGTCATGTTCGATTTCACCGGCAAGACCGTCCTGATCACCGGTGCCTCCGGCGCGCTGGGCACCACGCTGTCCGTCCAATTCGCGCAGGCCGGCGCGAACGTCGTCGCCGCGTCCCGCAGCCGCTACGACGAGGTAGCCGAGAAGGTCGGCGGCAACAGCCTTGGCGTCCGCCTCGACGTCACCAGCGAGACAGAGTGGGCCGAGGCGATCACCCGGACCGAGGAACACTTCGGACCATTGGACATCTTGGTCAACAACGCCGCCTACCTGCGCATCGGCACCACTGAGAGCATCCCGCTCGACGAGTTCCGGCGGGTGCTCGATACCAACCTCACCGGCGCACTGCTCGGCATCCGCGCTGCGGCCCCGTCCATGCGCAAAGCCGGCGGCGGCGCCATCGTCAACGTCAACTCCATCGCCGGGCTCACCGCCGCGCCCGGCCTCGTCGCCTACAGCAGCAGCAAATGGGCACTGCGCGGGCTCATGCGCGCTGCCGCCAAAGAACTCGCCCGCGACAACATCCGCGTCAACGCCGTCCATCCCGGCATCATCGAAACGCCCCTGGCCTACGACCCCGACGGCAACCCGATCGTCCCCATCGACAACCTCGCCGTCCCCCGCAACGCAGCCCCCGACGAGATCGCCGACTTCATCCTTTTCACCGCCTCCGACCAAGCGCGCTTCGCCACCGGCTCCGAAGTCCTCGCTGACGGCGGCTACATGCTCGGCGCCATCGCCTGACAACAGGCAAGCTCATCACCGGATCGGGGGCAATCAAGCTCACCATTGTTCAGCCGTGACCACGTAGCGCCTCCGGCACTGCCACGCACGAGCCCGCGAGCCTTGGTGGCCTTGCGCAGCTGATAGTTCAGGTCCTCGATGCGGTTGGTGGCGTAGAGCAGCTTGCGGACCGCGGGGAAGAAGGCGAAGAACGGCGTGAAGCGGTCCCTGATGGCGCTCGCTGAACTGCTCAGTTCTGCTCGTTGAAAGTGCCCATCGGAGGACTCGCTGGTGGCGGTGTCATCTGTGCGGGTGGGCTCCCCTGAACACTTCGGGCGTTCGAGGTCCGTTGCGGTTCGGGGGAGCCCACCAGGAGATGTTCACACAGGGGAAGACGCGGTAGCGCAGGCGTAGCACTCGGCTCGTACGGTGCGCACCCATCGCTCGGAATAGCAGTTGCCCCGAGAGCGCCGTCACGCCCGCGCCGGTGAAAACGGCGTCGAAGATACTGATGTACGTGGCATCTCGATCGCGGATGAGGAAGCGGAGGGAGCCGAGCCGCTCGCCGAGGTCCATGAGCAGGTTATACGGGCCTGCTGGGCCGTCCAAGCGCCGGTCGGGTTCGTGGTCACGCCCGGGACGTGCACACGCCGCGTCGCCACCTCGATGAGGACCAGCACATGCAGCCGTTTGAGCAGTACCGTCTCGACCACCAGGAGGTCACACGCGACGATCGCGTGCGCCTGGGCGGCCAGGAACTGCCGCCAGCTCCTAAGCCCCAGGTCGGATTCTCCCGCGCCATCCGCACGATCAGCGCCTTGACCGGCCGACGGGTGCTGGGCCGTCCCGGGCGGCTCCTGCCGGTGAAGGTCCACTTACGCGCTACGAGTTCACGGTGCCGACGCAGGATTGTCGCCGGGGTGAGCGGGAACAGCTCCGCCCACCGGCGGCGGTGGATCAGCCGGGACAACGCCGCAAACCGGAGCCGGCCACCAAGTTGATGGCGGAGCACTCGGTTCTCCTGACGAAGCACCAGCAGCTCAACGTTCTTGAACAGATCAGAGCGGACCGGCACCGCCAGCAGGCCGAACAAGCTCCCTCATCAACCGGCAGACAAGCGACAACACCACCTCGCGATGATGGCAGCCGCCGCTCTGATCGTGCAGCGAAACCCCAGCTCACAGCGCGAAACTGTGTTTCGTCAGGAGAGCGGCCAGTTGCGTAGGGCGGCGTCGGCCAACTCCTGGAGTTCGTCGCGGCCGACACCGCTCGCGGCCTGCACGGCGATACCGAACGCCAGAGTGGTGACGTACCGGGCCAGGAGCCCCGGATCGGTTTCCGGAGGAAGGTCGCCGTCGTCGACGGCTCGCTGGAACCGCTCTCGAACACAGGAGTAGGAACTGTTGCGCCAGGCGACGAGAAGGTCGCGGACTTCACGCCCGGAGTCGCTGGCGGCCAGGGCGCCCTGGACGCCCAGGCACCCGTGGGGATGGGCCGGGCGGGTGGTGGTTCGAACGGTGCCGGCCAGGATCGCGGTGGCGACGCCGAGGGCGGTCGGCTCCTCCAGAGCCTGCACCAGGTATGCGCTCGGGCCCTCGGTGTAGCGCTCCAGGGCCTTGCGGAACAGTTCTTCCTTGTTGCCGAAGGCTGCGTACATGCTGGTGGTGGAGATGCCCATCGCGTCCGCCAGGTGGGCCGTGCTGGCCCCCTCGTAGCCATGCTCCCAGAAGGTCAGCACGGCGCGCTCGAGAGCTTCGTCGGCGTCGAATTTTCGCGGCCGGCCCATGGGGCCGCTCTGCTTTCTCCCCACTCCTTCAGCCTACCGTCTTTTGCAGCGATCGCTACAGAAGTGCTAACGTCGGACTTCTGTAGCGATCGCTGCAAAACTCGAAGGGGGCATCATCGTGGGGCTGCTTGACGGTAAGACCGCTCTCGTCACCGGGGGTAGCACCGGAATCGGCCTGGCCAGTGCCGTGCGACTGGCGGCTGAGGGCGCGCACGTGTTCATCACCGGCAGGCGCAAGACCGAACTCGACGCGGCCGTCGAAGTGATCGGTTCAGCGGCTACCGCGGTGACCGGCGACATCTCGAACCTGGCCGACCTGGACCGGCTCTATGAGACGATCCGCAGCCGGGGACGGGGCCTGGACGTCCTGTTCGCGAATGCCTCCGTCGCCGCGCTCGTGCCGCTCGAGCAGGTCTCTGAGGAGCACTTCGACACCCTTTTCGGTATCAACGTCCGGGGCATGCTGTTCACCGTTCAGAAGGCGCTGCCGCTGCTCAACGCCGGCGCCTCGGTGATCTTGAACGGCTCCACCAACGTGGACGTCGGCGATGAGGGGCTCGGCGTGTACGCGGCAACCAAGGCCGCCACCCGGCAGTTCTCCCGGACCTGGGCCAACGAGCTCAAGGGACGAGGTATCCGGGTCAACACCGTCACGCCCGGCCCGACCGATACCCCTGCTTTGAGGGGGCTCACCCCCGACCCGGAGCAGTTCGAGCAGTACCTGGCTACGCGTGTGCCGCTGGGCCGGCTCGGGCGCCCGGAGGAGATCGCCGCGGCCGTGACCTTCCTCGCCAGCGAGCAGAGCAGTTTCATCACCGGTTCCAGCCTGTACGTGGACGGCGGCCTGAACCAGATCTGACAGGCGAAACATCAGGGGTCGGGAAGGGCGTCGCGTCCTGACGACATGTGGTCGGAGCCCCGACTCGGGGGCTGCCATACAGAAGGGTCATCTCATGTCCGACAGCGATCTACGCGCGTTCTACCTGCGCTACATCCAGGAGCTCAACGCCCACAGGTTCGATGGCATGGACGAGTTCATTAACGACCGGACCACGTTGAACGGTGAGCCGGCCACCCGGGACGACCTCATCGCGGTTCAGAAGGCTGACGTGGACGCGGTTCCGGACCTGCACTGGGAGCTCAAGGAACTGCTCTTCGACGGTGACCGCCTGGCTGCGCGTCTGGTCAACACGGGCACTCCGGTGAAGGAGTGGCTCGGTGTGGCTCCCACCGGCGCCTCGTTCGAAATCGTCGAGTACGCCATCTATCAGGTCCGCGACGGCCGGTTCGTGCATATGACGGCCCTGCACGATGCCGGCGAACTACACCGGCAGTTGACCGGCTGACCTCCGCGATCGGCGTCAGCAACCCGGAGAACGCCGCTGGGTCACTGCAAGTCTCGGCACCGGGCGCAGTTGAACGCGGTGGCGGCCGTCAGCATGGCTCAGGCCGGCATCGCGCTCGACTTCCCGGGCCGGTGGCATAGATCGGAAAGCCGAACACACGGGCGGACACGGCCGGCCCGGGCTGTCAGACGCCGGCCGTGGCGGCATCGCTCCAGATATGTCGAAAGGAAAAGCATGACCATCACACTGATCACCGGGGCCAACAAGGGCATCGGCTTCGAGACAGCCAAACAGCTTCTGGAGTTGGGCCACGTCGTCTACCTCGGCGCGCGTGACGTCGAACGAGGCGAGAAGGCCGCAGCAGCACTTGGCGCACGATTCGTTCAACTTGATGTGACCGACGACGCATCGGTGAGCAGCGCACTGGCGACGATCGACGCGGCTGAGGGCCGGCTCGACGTTCTGGTGCACAACGCGGGCATCTTGGGAGACGGAGCCATCGACGGTCCCACGGCTCTCCGCGTGTTCGACACCAACGCGGTGGGAATCGTGCGCGTCACGGAGGCGGCACTTCCCCTGCTGCGCAGATCATCGAACCCTAACGTGGTCACCGTTTCGAGCAGCGCCGGGTCATTTTGGGCAGTGAACAACCCCGACCGGCCGGAGTTCCACTTGCCCCTCGCGCTTTACTCCGCGTCCAAGTCAGCAGCCACCATGCTCACGGTTCAGTACGCCAAGGCCCAGCCGGGCATCAAGTTCAATGCAATCGAGCCCGGCACCACCGCCACCGACATGACCGCGGCCTTCGGAATCGGAAGGTCACCCGAAGAGAGCGCCAGAACTGTCGTACGCCTGGCAACCCTCGACGCGGACGGTCCAACAGGAACATTCCGCGACGAAAGCGGGGAATTGCGCTGGTAGGCGCGTGGAAACGATCGAGGGGCAGCGCGACCGCGCTGCCCCTCGATCGTTTTCCAATCGCAACAACAACCCAGCGACGCCGGGCGCTTGGACGGCACAGCTGGCTCGCAACCCGCTCATGGAGTTTGGGAGGTGGATCGGCTCCTTCCGCTTCCTCATCCGTGACCGGGACGCCAAGTTGACCGATGTCTTCGACGAGGGTTTCGCCGACGGGGGAGTGGCGGTGGTGAAGACGCCGCCGTGGACGCCGCGGGCGAACTGCCACGCCGAACGATGGGTGCGCACCGTGCGGGCTGAGTGCTGATCTACGACGAACGGCATCTGCGGTTGGTGCTGATCGATTGTGCCGATCACTACAACGGGCATCGCCCGCACCGGTCCTGTCGGCAGTTGTCACCCGATCATGACGAGCGGACCGTCGTACCCCTGGAAGGTCCGATCAAGCGCAGGACGCTACTCGACGGGTTGATCAACGAGTACCACCGAGTCGCGTGCCCTTTCGGAGAACTCCCAGCTCAAGCCGTATGCGATGAGTTTTGAAGCAGGTCAACTCGTTCAGGCACTCACCGGACCGGATGTGTCGCGTCGGTTCGCGGGACCCAGCCGACGAAGACGCCCTCGGGGCTGTGCGTCGACAGCGCCGCCGCGATCGAGCCGTGCAGGGTGGCGTCGTCGGGCAGCCTGAGGTGGTGCTCGTCCGGCTGGTCGTAGAGGGACAGGTCGAGCCGCGCCGACGGGTACCTGCGGACTCCGTCCACGACCGCCGCTTCGCCCTTGTACGACAGGGTGACCGAACGGAGCCTGGGCCAGGGGTGTTCGTTGAGGTGCCGCTCGGTCACGGTCAGGACGCCCATGGCTGCGGCCTGGAGATTTATGCGGATATATCCGGCGATGCCGACGATCACCACCAGCACCACGCCGACCATGAAGGCGATGTAGTCCGGGGCGTTCATCCCCCGGCCCTCGGGCAACATCGCGCCGATGACGCCGACCGCGAGCAGCATGAGCACAGTGACGACGATCATCAGGCAGCCGAACATGCCCCTGTTCTGCCGGAGCGCGACGGCCCGCAGATCGAAGGCGGTTCCGTCGGGCGGCTGACGGACCGTCCTCGCCGCGACGGTGGACAGGCTCCATCTCTTGACGTCCTCCCGGCGGAGCAGCACCCCGCCGACGATCCCGCACAACGCGGCCGCGACCCCGATCATCTGCGACGGGTACACCTCGCCGTCGGTGATGCCGATGGCCACGGCGGTTGCGGCGATCATGATCGGGCAGATCGCGAAGAGCGCCTTGCGCATCAGCCCGATCGCCATCGGGCCGCCCAGCCAGATCCGGGCAAGCCAGAAGTACCAGACCGAGCTCCAGAACACCCCCGCGAAGATCTCAAAGGGGGCGGCATCGTTCCGCCAGACGAGCACGACGCCACCGATGAGGCCGGGCCAGAGGACGGCAAGCAGGCCGACGGCCGACTTGTGGGCGAGGGGGCGCTGCATGCGCGGAATCCTAGCCTTCCCGGCATATCGCCCTAGACGGCGGACGGCAAAACGGTCGGCGTGTTCCGCGAGGGAAGTGGACAGCGAATGGGCTGGAAGCGAGGGATTCCGAACTTCCGATGCGACAACAGGGCCTTCGGCGCCGACGATTCGAATATCGAGGATCGTCGCGGCGGCTGCCTCAACACCAGGGCAAAGCGCATATTTGTCATTGCGCCTGCCGAAAATTCCATCCGTGCAGTTCAAGCGGCATGTGAGTACTCGCGGGGGCCTCCGCCGGGTCGGTCTCGTCGGCGGATGGTCAAGCTGGCGATTCGCTCTGGGTCAGTGTGATCGGATCCGGGACGGGATGCAGCGGGGCCGCCTGGAAGTCGCACGCCAGTAGAGCTTCGGCCTGGGAGTGCAGGAAGTCGGCCCAGGTGGCAGACGCCCGCTCGGGGTGCTGGGTCAATGCCTTCCTGCTTGAGGATCTCCCAGACCGTGGGTGGACGGCGCGACCGTGATGCCGAGCGTGGTGAGTTCGTGGACCCGCCGGTAGCCCCAGGACAGGCTCTCCCGGACTGAGCGCAGGACGAGGGCGGATGGAGCAGACCGTGGGTGGGCGTCCGCACCGTTTCGGCGTGCAGGCGCGAGCATGGCGTCGTTTCATCAGATCGCGGTGCCACCGCACGACGGTGTCGGGCCGAACGAGGAGCGTCGCGGGGCAGCGGCGCCAGGAGAGCGGCGAGGAAGTACGGCGGCACGGAGCAGCAGAGCGACACCTCGGACAGGTGGCCGTTCGGCGGTGGCCAGACGCTCTACTGATGCGGCGGCGACACTTCACACGTTGCTCTCACCATGAGCGTGTAGAACGAGGTCGTGAACGAACAACCTGCCGCGAAAGTCCTGGTCGTCGATGACGAGCCGAACATTCGCGAGCTGCTGTCCGAAGCTCTGGAGCTGAACGGCTTCGCCGTGCGGACCGCCTCCGACGGACGCCAGGCGCTGGCGGAGGTGGCCCGCGAGCGGCCTGACATCATCGTGCTGGACGTGATGATGCCCGGCGTGGACGGGTTCGCGGTCGCCCGCAAGCTGCGCGACGCCGGCGACAGCCCCATGATGCTGTTCCTGACCGCCAGGGACACGGTGTCCGACCGGATCGCGGGGCTGACCGCCGGTGGCGACGACTACGTGACCAAGCCGTTCAGCCTGGAAGAGGTGGTGCTGCGGCTACGGGCCATCATGCGCAGGACGCGGCCCGTGGAGGAGCAGGCCGACGACGGCGTGTTGCGGTACGCGGATCTGGAGCTCGACGAGCAGGCCCACAGTGTGCGGCGGTCCGGGCGGCCGATTCATCTGTCACCGACGGAATTCAGCCTGCTGCGCTACCTGATGATCAACGCCGAGCGGGTGGTCAGCAAGGCGCAGATCCTCGACCGCGTGTGGGACTTCGGCTTCGACGGCGAGAGCAGGATCGTCGAGTCCTACATCAGCTACCTGAGGCGCAAGATCGACGCCGATGGCCCGCCGCTGATCCACACGTTGCGTGGGGTCGGCTACCGGCTGCAGGGACCCTCGTGAAACCGGCTCTGCCCCTGCGGCATCGGCTGCTGATCGCGCTGCTGGGGCTGTGCGCTGCCGGACTGGCGGCCTTCGCCACGGCGAGCGTGCTGCTCCTGGACCGTTCCCTGCTGGCGAGGGTGGACGCCCAGCTGGCCGAGGTGGCCACCACGTTCGGCCGGCGCCCGGTACCCCCTCCGCCGCCGGTCGACATGGGCCGGGCCGTTGAGCTTCCGACGCAGTTCACGATCGCCTTCTACAGTCCTTCCGGGGCTCTGCTGCGCAACCTGCCCACGGAGAACACGAATGGCCCGGCCATCCCCCCTGCCGTGATCTTCACGGTCGCGCGAGGTCCCGTCACCGTGCCCGCCAGGACGGGGTCGGAGCAGTGGCGCGTGCTGGTGAAGGACCTGCCCGACGGCACCAGGCTGGCGGTGTCGATGTCGCTGGAGCCCAACCGGGCGACCGTGCACCAGATCCTGATCATCGAGGTGGCGGTGGGCAGCCTGGTGCTGCTGCTGCTCGGCACGCTCGCCCTCGCGGTGGTGCGCCTGGGGCTGCGCCCGCTCACCCGCATGGAACGTACGGCCGAGGCCATCGCCGGCGGAGACCTCGACCGCAGAGTCGGTGACACCGACCCGACAACCGAGAGCGGGCGGCTCGGCAGAGCGCTCAACATCATGCTGGAGCGCCTGGCGATGGCGCTGCGCGAGTCCGAGCGCTCCGAACGGCGACTGCGGCACTTCGTCGCCGACGCCTCCCATGAACTGCGCACGCCGCTCACCTCGATCCGGGGCTTCGCCGAGCTCTACCACCACGGCCAAGGCCCCCGGGACCCGGCGGCCGAGCGGCTGCTGCGCAGGATCGAGGCCGAGGCCGCCCGCATGGGCGTCCTGGTCGAGGACATGCTGCTGCTGGCCCGCATGGACCAGGAGCCCACGCTGGAGCCTGCCGTCGTGGACCTGCACGTGCTGGCCGGGGACGTGGTGCACGCCGCCCGGGCCCGAGACCGCGATCGGCCCATCCGGCTGGCCGTCTCCGACGAACCGGTGTTCGTGCTCGGTGACGAACACCGGCTGCACCAGGTCATCGCCAACCTGGTCGGCAACGCCATCCAGCACACGGCCCCGGGAGCGGAGGTCCGGGTCGAAGTCGGCCCGCGCGCGGTCGCCGGGGTGCCCGCTCCCGGGGTGGTGCACGTCGGCTCCGGACCCGCCCCCCACGCCAGGGCCGCGCTGATCGAGGTGCGCGACGAAGGTCAGGGCATCGATCCCGAGCACCTGCCGTACCTGTTCGACCGCTTCTACCGCGCCGATGCGGGCCGCTCCCGCGACAGCGGTGGAACCGGGCTGGGCCTGGCCATCGCCGCGGCGCTCGTGCAGGCGCACCACGGCCGGATCGAGGTGACGAGCACCCCGCGCCGCGGCACCACCTTCCGCGTGCTCCTGCCGCTCAAGCAGCCCGAAGACGGCTGAACCCTCCGTTCACCTTCACGTCAGATTCGGTTCACACATTATTCCCAGCTTCATGCTGTCGGATGTGTGCTGACGAAAGGAGGGACATGCTGGAAAGGTTCCGCAAACGAGCGGTTTCCGCCGCTGACGGCGCTGATCGGCCGGTGTCCGGTGCCGAGGTGGACGATGAGCTGGGTCACCGGCTGCGGGCGCCGAGCAAGCTGCACGCCTTCAACCGGTACGAGATCAAGTACCTCGTGGACGCGGCAGAGGCGGTCGAGCTGCGGGAGGAGATCGAGCAGCGGCTGGATCGCGACCGGCACAGCGGCGACGCGGGCTACGGCATCTGGAGCGTCTACTACGACACCCGACAGCTCCGCTTCTACTGGGAGAAGATCGAGGGGTTGAAGTTCCGCAGAAAGCTGCGCATCCGCCACTACGGTGACCGGTTCTCGGTGAACCTGGACACCCCGGTGTTCATCGAGATCAAGCAGCGGGTGAATCGGGTCACTCAGAAGCGGCGGGTACAGCTGCCGTACACCGACGCGCTGCGCCTGTGCGACGGGCGGCAGATGGTCGAGCACGACCCATCCCAGCGGGCCTTCCTGGAGGAGGTGCTCGACCTGGTGCTGCGCCTGGACCTGCGGGCCGTCGCGATGACCGGTTACCAGCGGCACGCGTACGTGGGCCGCGGCGCCGACGTGGGCCTGCGCGTCACCTTCGACCGCCGCATCCGCGGCCGTGACCGGGACTTCCACCTCGGCGCCGACGCCGAGAACCGGCTCATCGTGCCCGCCCGCAAGGCGATCGTGGAGGTCAAGGCGAACGAGCGCGTGCCGTACTGGCTGACCGACCTCACCGCCAAGCGGAACCTGCAGGTGGTGCGGGTCTCCAAGTACTGCCAGAGCGTCGAGGCCCACGGGCTGGCCCCGCGCTCGATCTTCCACATCCCCGACCACGACGCCCACCAGGACGCCGGCCACGGTGCCGATCGCGGGGCCGGTCGCGGCGCCGGCTACGACCCTGACCTCGACCGCTGCCGGTCGACCGTTCTCTCGGAGGCATGACCCCCATGGACTTCTCCTTCCAGGACCTGTCCGGCACGTTCAGCGTGGCTGACATCGCGATCGCGATGTCCCTCTCGTTCGTGCTCAGCGCGATGATCGGCTGGGTGTACCGGGCGACGCACCGCAACGTCTCCTACAGCCAGTCGTACGTGCAGACGCTGGTCATCCTCGGCATGCTGATCTCGCTCATCATGCTGGTCGTCGGCTCGAACATCGCCCGCGCCTTCGCCCTGGTCGGCGCCCTGTCGGTGGTCCGCTTCCGCAACGCCATCAAAGAGACCCGCGACGTCGGGTTCATCTTCCTGGTGATGGGCGTCGGCATGGCCGTCGGCACCCGCTTCTACCTGCTGGCCATCGTGGCCGCCGTGGCGATCTCGCTGATCATCATGGTCATGCACCGGTTCAACTGGTTCCAGCTCAACGTGCGCCGCCAGGTCGTCAAGGTGCAGGTGCCTTCCGACGACGACTACACCCACGCCATCCAGGACGTCCTGGTGCGCCACACCGACGAGTTCGAGCTGGTCAGCATGGAGTCCATCAGGGCCGGCGCGCTCACGGAGCTGATGTACACCGTCAAGATCAAGAAGGGCAGCGAGCCGTCGGACGTCATCGCCGCCCTGCGCGAGCGCAATCACGGCCAGTCGGTCACCGTCCTGACCGGGTACGACCAGACCGACCTGTAGGGGCACGCGCATGACAGCACAGCCCAAACGGCTCAAGCACCGCATCCCCGTCAAGCTCCGGCACAACTGGAAACTGGTCGCGCTGTGCACGGCGTTCCTGGCGGCGTGCTGGGGCGTGTTCGGCAGCGGGACCATCCGCCCGTACGTCACCAGCGCCCAGGCCGCCGAGACCGAGACCGTCGTCACGAACCTGACCGGCACCAAGGACCTGTTCGACGCCTCCGTGGCGCACGACGTGAAGCTCACCTTCACCGACGCGGCGTACGAGGACATGCTGACGGAGTACTTCAAGGACGGCGAGAAGGAGTACGTCGAGGCGGACCTGACCATCGACGGCACCCGCATCCCCAGCGTGGGCGTCCGCCTCAAAGGCAACTCCACCCTGATGGGGCTGACCTGGAAGGGGCAGTCCAAGCAGCGCGGCATGCCCGGGGGCGGCCGGCGGCCCGAAGGGCTGCCGGAGGGCTTCCAGATTCCCGAGGGCTTCCAGCCGTCCGAGGGCTTTCAACCGCCTGGCGATGGACAGCCCGCGGCCGGGCAACCCCAGGCCACGCGATCCCCGGCCGGGCAGCCACAGACCGGCCGCGGTGGCGGGTTCGGCGGTGGTGGCGGGCCGGGGGGCTTCGGCGCCCAACTCAAGGGCGAGGAACCGGAGAACCTGCCGTGGCTGATCAGCTTCGACGAGTTCGTGGACGGCCGCCGCTACCAGGGCCACAGCCAGATGGCCGTGCGCCCGGCCTCGACGAGCTCGACGGCGATGCTGAACGAGGCGCTGGGCATCTCGGTGGTCGGCGCCGCCGGCGAGCCGACCCAGAGCTCCACCTACGCCTCCTTCACGGTCAACGGCCGCTCTGCCGCGCCGCGGCTGCTGGTGGAGTACCTGGACGAGGGATACGCCGAAGGTCTCGGCAACGGCGTGCTGTACAAGTCGCTGGCCTCGGGGTCCTTCGACTACAAGGGCGAGGACCAGACCGAGTACACCGAGGACTTCAAGCAGATCAACAAGGTCGGCGGCAAGGACCTGCAGCCGGTCATCGACCTGGTCAGGTGGGTGAACGAAGCCTCCGACGCCGAGTTCGCCGAGGGTCTCGACGAGCGCCTGGATGTGGAGTCGTTCGCCCGGTACCTGGTCCTGCAGAACCTCATGGTGAACTTCGACGACATGGCGGGGCCCGGGCGTAACTACTACCTGTGGTACGACCTGGACGCCAAGAAGTTCAAGGTCGTCACCTGGGACCTCAACCTCGCGTTCAGCGGAAACGCGGAGAGCGGCGTGAACGACACGATCAGCATGGGCTTCGGCCGGGGACGCCCCCAGCAGACCCAGCAGCAAGGTCAGCAATCCCAGCAGGCTCGGGGCCTCACTCCGTCCGACGGCGGCGAGCAGACGCGCCCGGAAGGTGGCGGCGGCATGATGCGGATGGGCCATCCCTTGAAGGAGAAGTTCCTTGCGAACGCCACCTTCAAGAAGCTCTATGAGGAGCAGTACCGGGCCCTGTACACCAAACTGCTGGCCGGCGGCACCGCCTCCGGCCTGCTCGACGACCTCGTCGCGGCCTACAAGCTGAACGAGAAGGCCGACACCGCCAAGATCGAGGAAGAGGCGAAGACCCTGCGCACCTTCCTGCAGACCCGGACCAAGACCTTGGGCTTGGACAAGGCGATCAGCGGCACTTAACACCTCCGCAGCGATGGGTCCGCCGCGCCTCAGAGCCCCGGCGGACCCATCACCACCTGCGGCGATCGCCCGTTTCTACGCCGACTTCGGCCTGACCCCCGTCGGACACGGGACTTTCGCCACCGTCGACGGAGGCGAGCAGCTCACTTTGGCCACCGCTCCTCTCCGCCGCCTGCCGGAGTTGGGCGTCGGCATGGAGCACGACGACGACCTGCTCCAGGTGGCGACTGCACTGACGCGGCTGGACCTGCCCTTCCTGCGCGACGCGACCACGCTCACCGTGCGGCATCGTGCACATCCACGATCAGACCGTGAACGACGAGGCCAACGCCCCGTTCGGCTGCGTGCGGACCTACGACACCGGATCGCGCTACGGCAGCGCCGAGGCCAACATCGAAGCGTTCACCGAGGACCCGCTGGATCGCCCAGTACTCCCTCTGAACCGGTAGCGTGCCGTCGCGTCAGCCGGCGGCGAAGGGCTGGGGGGCCTCGGCGTCAGCGGTTCCCGTTTCGGGTTCGTCCTCCCGCAGCCTGCGGTCGGGCAGGAAGAACGCGAGTGCCAGGGCTGCGAGGGCGACCACGGACAGGCCCGCGAAGATCGGCAGGAGCGCATCGACGTAGGAATGCACCACCTGATCGCGGACGGACTCGGGCAGCGAGCGGACGAGCGCGGGGGTGAGCGAGTCGGTGCCTGTCCCGCCCAGGCTCGGCGCGAGGCCGGACAGGAACCGGTGAGCCGCTCGGCGAACAGCGCGCCGACCGCTGCTGTGGCGATGGTCGCCCCGATCTCAGCGAGTCCGCGTTGAGGGTCGAGGTGGCGGTGCCGACCTCGCTGCGCGGGAAGGCGTTCTGCACGGCCAGGACCAGGTTCTGCACGGCCAGGACCAGGTTCTGCATGAGCAGGCCCATGCCGGTGCCGAGCAGCGCCAGATAGGCGCACACCAGCTGGCGCGGCGAGTCCGCGTTGAGGGTCGAGAGCAGGTACACGCCTGCCGGGACGGTGACCAGACCGGAGATGACGAAGCTCTTGTAGCGGCCGATCCTGGCGATGAGCTTGCCGTAGACGGGCATGCCGATGGTGACGGCCAGGATGTAGCCGGTGGTCACCCAGGCCATCTCGGACAGTCCGTCGAGCTCGCCGACGATGGTCGGCAGAGCGGTGGCGACGATGGTCTGGTCGAGCGCCGGCAGCAGCATCGAGACGATCAGGGCGGCGTAGATCCAGCCGAAGCGCGCCGGAAGCTTCGAGGCCGTCGCCGTCACAGTGGCGTGCGGGGCGCCGGTCATGTCAGCGGACCCCAGTACCGGCAGGATGACGGCGTCGACGAAGCGCGCCGAATGGTCCTCGTAGACGCCGCGGCCGGTGCGGGTGCGGCGCACGAGGACCGAGGACAGGAGGAGTTCGGGGATGAACTCGCGGCCGGGGGAGTCGGGGGCGATCTCGCCGCGCGCGGCGGCCCGGTCGATGATGCGGCGGGCGGCCTCGACCATCGGCGCGGCCAGGACCTCGTTCATCGCGTCCTGGAGTTCGGGATCGGTCCTGGAGGCGTGCGCCAGGGCCGACATGATCGCCTCCTGGTCGCCGGCGATGGCGGCCATGCGGCGTCCGCCCTCGAGGAAGTCGCCACGCAAGCTTCCGGTGTCGATGTCGGCCAACGGCGGCGGCGCCGCATGCCTCAGCGCCTCGGTGACCAAGCGGGGCTTGCCCTTCCAGCGGCGGTACAACGTCGCGGTACTCGCCCGCGTGGCGGCCGCGATCTGCTGCATCGTCAACTGTTCGTAGCCATGCTCGCCGACCAGGCGCACCACGGTCTCGTAGATCTCGGCCTCGCGCCCGGGCGTGAGCTTTGAACGACCTTCCACCATCTCTCCTATCGAAACGAAATGATTTCGTTTCGATACGAGGCGAGGATCGGTTGCCCGCCCGGCGCACAGCCTGTACGACCCTGTACCGCTCGAATGCTGAGTTACGGGGCCTGAGCTGCGGTCAATCGGCGGATGGACCGCGGGTCGTTGAGGTCGGTGACGTCGCGGAAGGGCCGCATCGTGGAGTCCGGGTGACGTCGATCACCTTCCACTGCCCGGCGTGTTGGTAGCGGTAGTAGCCCCCTGTCCGGTGAGGCACTGCTGCACGACCGGGCCGAGGCGGGCCACCAGTTCATCGGTGGACGCAGAGGCGATCGGTTCGAGTCGTACGATGTAACGCGCTACCGCCAGGCCCAGGATCTGGACGTTCACCATGCCGGCCCGTAGCGCGGCGTCGGGCGTGTCGAGCATCGCCGCAAGCCGACTGGTGATTTCCCGGTCGATGAATTCGCGGAGTAGTGCTTCGGATGCCTCGTGAGTGGGGGCTGATCGGGTGAGCATCATGAGCGGCGTGCGGCCGGGTTTGTCCAGGTTCTCCAAGAGCGTCCGGATGATGCGTTCTCCGATGCCGTCGAGGCCGCCGGTGAAGATCGATTCGATGGCTGACGGCAGATGGGGTGGCATCTCCGTGGCCGCGGCGAACAGGCCCTGCTTGGTTTTGAAGAAGTAGAACACCATGGCCGGATCGACTTCCGCCTGGGTGGCGACGGCGCGCACGGTCGTGCCGCCATAGCCGTGCTCGCGGAACAGCGCGCGGGCGGCTTCCAGGATCCGTTGCCTGCTTTCCGCGCCGGATCGCCAGCGTCCGGGGCGAGCAGAGGGACTGTGTTCTGTCATGGCAGGGCGAGTCTATCGGTTCTTTCCTCATCGATTGGTGAAGTTATTGCTCCGGTACGTGTTACCTTGAACTTCATCAACCGGTGAAGAAAGGTCGGCACGGTGAAGGTGGTCGTGGTAGGTGCGGGGCTTGGCGGGTTGACGCTGGCCCACGGGTTGCGACGGGCGGGAATCGACGTCGTGGTATACGAGCGGGAAGCGGAGCAGGGGCGCCCGCAGGGCATCAGCCTGCATTTCGATGACCGCGGAACGGCTGCGCTGCGGGCGTGCTTGCCGCCGCCGCACGTGGCGATGGCGGAGGCCACCATGGGCGGACCGCGCGAACAGAGGCTGCTCCTGTCCGAAGCAGAGGGAAGGCTGGTGGTTGCGCGGAGCCAACCGCTGGACGGCACATCGGGGCCGGCCCGGCCCGGTCGGCAGGTACACCGGCCGCTGTTGCGGGCGGTGTTGCTGACCGGACTGGAGGACACGGTGCGGTTCGGGGCGGAGTTCACGCGGTTCGAACAGCGGCCCGACGGGACCGTCCGGTCGTGGTTCGCCGATGGCAGCACGGACACCGCGGACGTGCTGGTCGGTGCGGACGGCATCGGTTCGGCCGTTCGCCGCCAGTACCTGCCTCACGTGCGGGTGGTCGACACGGGCAAACGCATGCTGATGGGCGCGACACCACTGCGGGCCGTGGCCGGTACCGGGCTGCCTGAACTGATCGGCCACAGCCCCGCCAACGCACAGGCGCACGGCACGATGATGGCGATGGGCGTACTGCGGTTCAGCCAGCCGCCGGTCGCCGCGAGGAAGGAGTGGCTGCCTGCTCTGCGTTCCCGCGTCGTCGCCGATGCCGAGGACTACGTGATGTGGGCGCTGCCCGTCACGCAGGAACTGCTCGGTTCGGCCGAATCACCGGCCACGGTGTGGCGCCGAGCGCAGGAAGTGTCCGCCGGTTTTCACCCGACGTTGCGGATGGTCGTCGACCACGCATGGCCGCACCTCACAGTCGCCCTGCGGGGCGGGCTGATCCCGCTGATGCCGGCATGGCCGGCTGCTCCGGTGACGGTCATCGGCGATGCGATCCACGTGGCACCGGGTTTCGGCGGCAACTTGGCGATGCAGGATGCGCACCGCCTCTGCGATGAACTGGTCCAGGCCTGGCGTGGGCAGCAGGGTCTGCTGGCCGCGATCGGTGCTTACGAGGACGCGATGCGCCGCGACAGCTTTCCCGCCCCCGACGCCACCGCAGGCACCCCCCGGATGGTTGCCACCCCCGCCGGATCCGGCGTATCCAGCGGATCCAATGGTGCGGAGGTCGGCACATGAACTTCAACCTGCTGACGCAGAAGTCGCTGTCCTTGTTCGCCGTAGTGGGCGGCTGGCGCACGCTCGCGGAAAGCATCGCATCCCGAGCGCTGTTCACGGTTGTCTATCTGATAACCGGCCAAGTCACGACCTCCGCCCTGATCGCAGTCGGCGGTGTGTTCGTCATCGCGGTGGCCCGGGTGTGGACCGACCGAAAGTACTGGCAGGCAGCCGGCGGGCTGCTCACGGTGGGCGTGTCCGCGTTCTTGGCCGGGAGTAGCGGGGTGGGGGTCAACTTCTACCTTGTCGGTGTGCTGGCCAGCGTGGCCGGCTCGGTCGTGTTCCTGGTATCCATGCTGGTGGGGTGGCCGTTGATCGGGTTGGTGGTGGGGCAAGCGCGCGGTGAACGGTTCACCTGGCGGCGCGATCGTGCGAGGCGGCGCCTCTACCAGAAGTGTTCGGCGGTCTTCCTGGCGAAATTCGCCATCGGCGCGATGGTGATGGTGCCTTTGTACCTGGCCGGGAACGTGATCGTGCTCGGGATTGTCAGCACACTGCTGACCATGCCCGCAACCGCCGCCTGCGCCTATGTGATCTGGCGGATCCTGCGCGCCGAAGCGGACCCCACGGGAGCTGAATCCGCAGTTCCCATCTCGAACCGTGGTTAACAACTGCAACCGGTTCGGCCGTTGGATGTTCCGGCACGCCGCACCTTCTACAACACCATCCGGCTGCACGAGGGCATCGGCTACGTCACTCCGACGACGAACACCACGGCACACCTCGGTCCATCGAATGAGTGGCCAACAGGATGGCGCTTCTCTCCCCTCGCGAGCGTCCAGGAACGATCCCTGTCCGTCCAGGCATCCGATGGATCCCGTTCGGTCGGTTCGATCAGTGGGAGTTCTTGCCAACGAGGTTCCCGCGCGAGTCACCTTCCTCGAAAAATAGTATTGATTGATACTATCGCAAATGATACGGTAGTGGATGTGCAGAGCCAGCAGCGCTGCCCTGGGTTCAACCCACTCCCGTGATCACCGACTGACGACGCTCGGCACGTTGGGCTTCCTCCGGCTCCTGAAGAAGTGGATTCCCGGCCCGTGCCACGAGGCTGCCCCGCCTCGGCGCCGACCGAAGTGACGGCCCGTTTCTCCAGGCACCACACACCACGAGAAGAGACATGACCAACCAGTTCCGCCTCGGCGGCGACCGTACGATCGACCGGCTCGGTTTCGGCGCCATGCGCCTACCCCAGAGCGGCTTGGGCGGACCCGCCCGCGACCCCGAGTCCGGTCGCGCCGTCCTGCGCCGAGCCGTTGAACTCGGCGTCAACCACATCGACACCGCCGACTTCTACCGCACCCAGGACGGCTCGGTACGCGCCAACACCCTGATCCGCGAGGCTCTGTCTCCGTACCCGGACGATCTGGTCATCGCCACCAAGGTCGGCCCGGTCTTCGGTCCCGACGGTCCCGGCCAGGGCACCGCCGCCGACCTTCGGCCCCAGGTCGAAGCCAACCTCCAGAGCCTGGGCCTGGATCGCCTCGACCTGGTCTACCTGCGCATCGGCACGGTGGGGCCGCCTCACGGCGAGTCGCTCGCCGAACGCTTCGAGGCGCTCGCCGCGCTCCGCGAGCAGGGCCTGATCCGCCACCTGGGCATCAGCAACGTCGATGCCGGCCAGCTCGCCGAGGCCCGCACGATCGCTCCTGTCACGGCCGTCCAGAACGACTTCCATATCGCCAACCGTGACGAGACGGCCGTCCTGGACGCCTGCACGCAGGCCGGCATCGCCTTCGTCCCCTTCTTTCCCCTCGGTGGCGGCAGGGCCGACTTCAACGACCCCGCCCTGGTCAAGGTCGCCGAGCGGCACCGCGCCACCGTCCAGCAGATCGCCCTGGCCTGGCTGCTGGCCCTGTCCCCGATCGTCCTGGCCATCCCGGGCACCGGTTCCGTGGCCCATCTGGAGGAGAACCTGGCCGCCCGGTCGATCACCCTCACCGAGGAGGACCTCGCCGACCTCACCTGATCGCAACGGGCCGCATCGTTCGCTCCCCCCTCGCGGCGACGACTTGGACGAACAAGTTGGCCGACGTAGTCACCGATTCGGTGGCCGACCGGTCTTGGTCGAGGAATCGAGCGCCGTGGTGAGAGAGGGCGGAGCATGAGGGTTGCATATCGCCGGAGATCGGCCTCCTCGGCTCTCGCTGGCGTCAGCGAGGGCGGCTCGCCGGGTGGTCACGGCGATGCGCAGCGTCAAGCCATGACGGACGACGAGAGGACGCGCTCCTCGTCATCGAGCCGCCCGGACGCGGGCCCGCAGCCGGTGGGTTTGCGCGCCCTTCCCCGTCCCGTGGCGGTGGTGGTCGGGGGCGGGGGAGTGCTCGGGGCTGCGCAGGTCGGCGTCGGGTGGGCATTGGAGCAGCGAGGATTCGTCCCGGAACTGATCATCGGAACCTCGGTGGGAGCCCTCAACGGAGCCATCGCGGCCGCACACCCCGGCAAGGCCGCACCATGGCTGGATCGCGTGTGGACCCAGGCGCGTCGCCGTGAGGTGTTTCCGTTCGGCTATCTGTCCTCGCGGGCCGGCATCTGCGCGGACCGCGGCCTGCGCAGGCTGATCGCTCGGGCGGAGCTGCCGTCGCGGATCGAACAGCTGGAGATCCCCTTCGCCGCGGTGGCAACGGATCTGGCCACCGGCGACCAGGTGCTGCTCGACCATGGAGATCTCGAGTCCGCGCTGCTGGCCGGCGCGGCCGTTCCGGGGGTCCTGCCCCCGGTGGAACGGGAAGGCCGGACGCTTGTCGACGGCGGGGTGATCGCCTACGTCCCGGTACGGGCGGCTCTGCAAGCAGGGGCGGCCAGCGTGCTGGTGCTGTCGACCGGGCCGGCGAGCTGTCCGCTGCGCCCGATCGTCCCTCCCCTGCGGGCCGGCGCGGTCGCCGCCCGGGCAGGGCAGCTGCTGTGGCACCATCAGATCGAGCGCGACCTGCACGACGTATCCGAACAGATTCCGACCGTCGTGCTGCCGACCGGGATCGAGGCCTGGCCCGCCCCGTGGGACTTCGGCCATTCCCACCGGCTGATCGAGACTGCTTGCCTCGAAGCGGGCCGCTTTCTCGACGGGCTGCGCATCAGTGGGCCCGGCCTGTATCGGGTTGACGGGTCTCCTGCGGCATCGGCCGGCCTGGGCCGGGCACGGACCGCCTCCGCAGCGGGGGTCGGCCGGTGAGTACCATCGCGTGTGGTGCTGCTCAATTACAGCGGTGGCGCCCAGGTCGCCACCGGCGCGGTTGAAGAACTGCACACCCGGCTGCGGGCGCCGCTCCTGCTGATCACCATCGGTGGGTTCCACAGCGGCGCCAACGATCTCACTCACGCCGATCACCTGCATCAGCTCACCAGCGCGAGCGACTGGATTGAGCGGTCAGCACCTGGATCTTCCCTCAGCGTTGGCAGCTTCCTCGACTGCACCGCCGACACCGTGATCGAACTCATCCGCGCCTGCTGCGACGGATGATCTGTGGCCTGAAGGGCCGACCAGGGCCCACAGTGCAGGATGGGCGGTGAAAACCTCTTCATCGGCGACCCACCCGGCCGAGACGTCCGAGACAGACAGCGCGTGACAACGGCGGGCCTCGGGCGACGTGCCCGAGGCCCGCCGGGCGTCATCGCAGGTTGTAGGCGCGGATGACGGTGTAGTCGACGGTGCCGCCGTCGGCCCGCTCCGCGTGCGCGCGCACGGACACCGACCCCTTGTCCGGGTGGATCAGCGTGGCCAGCCACGTGTCCGTTCCGGTCGGGATCAGGACCGCCTTCCGCCACGTCGCGCCCTCGTCGTAGGAGACCTCGACACTGACCCGTCGCGTCGGCGAGGCGGCCGAGCCCGGCTGAGCCTTCAAGCTCACCGGCAGCATGAACGGCCGGCCGGCCGGTGCGCTGTTGGCCAGGTCGACCTGCGGCGTGAAGGAGAACGACGACAGGGGCAGGTACGTCCACTTGTCCGTGCTCACCTCACCGGACTTGAACGTCCACGCACCGCTGATCTTGGTGGAGGCGTTGAACCCGGTCTTACGGTCGACGTCGTACTCCAGCCGATAGGTGCTCTCGGCCGACGGCACCGGCCCGCTGGCGTCGTAGAAGTACTTCGGTATCTCGGCCAGCTGGACGCCGTCGCGGTAGAACCCGACCCGGCCGCCGTCGAGCAGCGAGTAGCCGGTGTGCCCGGAGTCGTCGCCGAACGGCGGGACGTTCAACATGATGGTGTTGCCGGTCCGGGCGACGTACGTGCGCGGGTTGAACTTCGGCCCGGCAGGTCCGCGTTGCCAGTCGACCACGAATTTCCCGCCCGGCTGCCAGGTGGTGTCGTCGTACCAGAACTGCGTCTGGCGCGCTCCGCTCGTCTCCCACCGGTTGTCCCAGACCACGCCCTTCGCGCTGTAGTAGATGGTCCGGGTGCTGGGCACGTCATACCTGATCGGTCCCGACATCGCGCTGCCGCCCTCGGGCGGGAAACCGAAGTTGTGCATGTAGCCCTGCTGCTTGTCCGGGGTCACGCCGTGGTTGCGGTTGACCACGGTCGCCAGCTCACTGGGGCGCACGGTGTGGCGGTAGCCGGTGAGGAACCGCCCGCGGACGAACTGCACGAGGTCGTACTCGTACGGCGAGCCGTAGAAAGTGCCGTCGGCACCCGGCTCGGCCCAGAAGCTGCGCACCTCCGACACCAGCGTGCCCTGATCGGCCGTCACCTCCTCACCCAGGTCCGCGGTGAACAGCTTGCCGAAGTCGGCGCCGACGATCCGCGCCGCCAGGCCGTATCCGCGCGGCAGGCCGCGAGAGAAACCGGCCGCGGCCAGCCGGGTCCGCGCCGAGGACTTCGGTACGGTCACCGACACCGGTGTGCCCTGGCGCGCGTCGAGCGTGAGGACTCCGTCGTCGGTGTTCCCGACGGTGAGGTTCGGCTGCACCAGCAGCGTCGAGGTCCCGTCGGGTGTGATCACCGTGGCCTGAACGTGGTAGCGGCCGGGCCGGAGCTTGGCCTTCACGGTGCCCGACGCGTCGTAGGGAACCTGGAAGACGTCCAGATCGAGACCGACCACCGACAGGTCGTAGTCACTCGCCGGCGTGCCCGCGCGGTCGGTGAGCTTGAAGGTGACGGTGCGGGTCTCGTGCCCCTTCGTGATCGTCAGTGGGGTCCGCACCGACACGCCGTCGGTGTTCGAGGCCAGCAGCATTCCGGTGAAGGTGCCTGTCGCCGACGGCACCCGGGTGTCGGCGGTCAGCGTGACCGCCGCGGTCCCACCGGCCGGCACGACCGCCCGCGCCGGACTGGCCGTGAACAGCCCGGCCGGCGCGACGACCCCGTCCGGGCCGGTCGCCGTGGTCGTGAGGTCGAGGGTGACGGGCGCTGTGCCGTCGTTCCGGTAGGTGATCGTCTTCGTCACGGGAACGTCGTCTTCGGCCGGCCACGGTTGCGAGCCGAGCGCGAGGCCGGTGACGTCGGGCAGGATGGCCTGCTGGACCGCGCGGCCGACGTCGACCCTGCCGGCGCCCTGCTGGAAGGCGTTCAGGCCCGGGTTCGGCTTGGCCGTGGCGACCAGCGCGGCTTTGAGGTCGGGGCCGGTCCACTTCGGGTGCTGCTGCGCCAGCAGCGCCGCGGCTCCCGCGACGTGCGGCGTGGCCATCGACGTCCCGTTCAGCTGGGTGTACCCGGGCGAGTACTCCGGATAGTCGGATCCCTTCGCCAGCGCCGCGACGATGCCCACGCCCGGCCCGGTGATGTCCGGCTTGATCGCGCCGTCGACGCGCGGCCCGCGGTTGGAGAATGACGCCAGGGCATCCTGCTTGTCGACCGCGCCGACGGCGAGCGCGGCGTCCGCGGTGGCCGGCGAGGACACACCGCCGTTCCTGCCCTCGTTGCCCGCGGCCACGACGAACAGCGTGCCGGTGGTCGCGGTCAGGCGGTTCACCGCCTCCTCCAGGACGTCTACGCCCGGGAAGTCGGTGCCGCCGAGGCTCATGTTGACCACTTTTGCCCGCTCGGCGGCCCACTCCATCCCGGCCAGGATCGCCGACTCGGTGCAGTTGCGGGTGCTGCACACCTTGCCGATCAGCAGGTTCGCCCCGGGCGCCACGCCGCGGTACTTTCCGCCCGATGCCGAACCGCTGCCGGCGATGGTGGAGGCGACGTGCGTGCCGTGACCGACGGTGTCCACGGTGTCGGCGGCGTCGGTGAAGTTCTTCTCCTCGACGATCTTCCCGGCCAGGTCCGGGTGGGAGTTGTCGATCCCGGTGTCCAGGACGGCGACGGTAATCCCGCTGCCGTCGTATCCGGCCGCCCAGGCGGTCGGCGCGCCGATCTGCTTCACGCTCTGGTCCAGCGAGACCTCGCGCTTGCCGTCGAGCCAGATCCGCCCGATGCCGGACGCCGCGGTGCGCTGGGTCGCCGGGCCGGCGGTCACCTCGGTCCAGAACTCGTGTGCTCTCGCTTTGCCGACCTTCACCGCGGCGGCGCCGATGCTGGGCAGCGTGCGGGTGACCTTCCCGGCCGACCTGACCTTGGCAGCGGCCTTGGCCTCGTACGACACGATGGTGGGCACGTCGTCGACGTGCGCGTCGTCGTATCCGGCCTGGACGAGCCCGGTCACGTCGAACAGCCGCCGGTCGAGCCGGGCGGCCGACACCAGCTTCTGGGCGTCGTTCGGCACGACGAACTGGTGCCCGTCGCGTTCGTACTGGCTGAAACCGACCTTTTCGCGGCCGGGAGCGGGGTCGATCGAGACCCGGTTCCCCTCGACATAGACGCGGTCGCCCGTCAGCAGGGTGACCCACGAGCCGCGGGGCGCCGTGGACTGGGTACCGGAGGTCCACCGGGAGGGTGCCGGATCGGCGCTCGGCGTGGGCTCCGCGCTCGCGGTGGAGGTCAGACTCGCGGTTAACAGGGCGGTGGTGAGCAAGAGACCGGGCAGGCGCCGGCGCAGAGACGTCCTGGACATCAAATTCCTTCCTGATGGTGCAGGAAAGATTTTGAGATCAGGACATCGGGCGTAGGTACTCCTAATCGGGCATAACATCGCGTTATGCAGTTGGAGATCCGCCACCTCCGGGTTGTCGCGGCGATCGCCGAGTGCGGCAGCATCAGCCGGGCCTCGGCCGTGCTCGGCCACAGCCAGCCGGCCGTCACCGCGCAGTTGCAGCGGATCGAGCGCGCGCTCGGCGGGAGACTCTTCGCCCGCGACGGAACCGGCGCCAAGCCCACGGCGTTGGGTGCCATGGTCCTGTCCCATGCCCAGGGCATCATCGCGTTGCACGACGATCTGGTGCGCGACGTGCAACGCCGTGACGCCGACGGCGACCTGGCGACGCTCAGGCTCGGTGCCACGGCCGGGCCGATGGCGGCCGGCCTGATGACGGTCAGCCGCCGGTTGCTGCCGGAGGCCGAGGTGTCCCTGCACGTGAGCGACGCGGACGAGGAACTGGTCGAACTGCTCGCCGCATCCCGGCTGGAGATCGGGCTGAGCGTCGACTATCCGGGCTACGAGCTGCCGGTGCCCGAAGGGCTGAGCGAAGCGGTACTGGGGGTCGAGCCCGTCTTCGTCGTCCTGTCGAAGGACCACCCGCTCGCGGCCGAACCCGAGGTGCCGCTGGCCGCGCTGGCCGGCGAGCGCTGGCTGCCGGGTGTCGGCAAGGACGTCAGGATGCGGGCGATGTTCCGGGACACCTGCCGCCGCGCGGGGTTCGTGCCGCGGCGCATCCAGCGGACCGACGCCAGCCTGGTGTTCTCCCTGATCAGCCAGGGGCACGGAGTGTCCCTGTGCAGGGCGATCACGGCCGAGCGCGAGAACGTGGTGGTCAGGCCACTGGCCGGCGACCCGATGTGGGTACGGGAGCGGCTCCTGTGGTCGGCGGGCTCGCCGGTCGCCGAGCACGTACCGGGTATCCGTGACGTGCTCGCCGCGACGTACCGGGAGCAGGCGGAGGCGATGCCGGTCTACCAGGCGTGGCAGCGCAGCCGCCGCCGGTCCTGGTCGGAGGGCGACGTGGAGCCCTTCGCCTAGCAAGTACCGCGATCTTTCCGACTCCTGACCCGCGGGCTGGTGACTTCGCCAAGCCGGTGCGGGTGACCAGTGGCCAGGCCGGTTGAACGCGGTACAGGGCGCGGGCGGGTGTACGGGGCGGCGCTGATCTGGCTTCCGCATACATCGAGAGCGGGGGCGGCCGTCAGGGAGGCCGCAGCGCCGTACGAGAAGCGGCACGGCCGTACACACCAGCTCGACACATGGGGCAGCTACCACGACATCAGCGTCGAAGCATGGCCGTGCCTGCAGGTCAGGTCCCTGGCGCTGCCGTTTGCCGATGACCCGGACTACCGTTACGGATGGAGGGCGGAGTATGCGGTATTCGCTTCCGGGAAACTTGTTCACCCCGACGGCGAGCGCCAATGGCCTTGGCAACTCCCGTCGCCCTCCAGGTCCGTCCAACGGTAAGTGACGGCCCCTGCATCAACGCCGGGGGCGTCGCTCCAAGTCACGGTCGCCTCGAGACTGTCCGTGGCTCGGGGGCCGGTTCTCGCTGAAGCCGCCACGGACCCCCTAAGGCCACCAGCGATAGATGTCGTGCACGGCTCTTCGATACTCGCATTCGGCCAGGGGGCCGCCGAGGTCCCGGGCGGCGCTCGTCAGGGCGGCCGAGCCCGGGGGATCCTGGTGGCCGTACTTCTCGAGCGCCGTACGGACGATCCCGATCACCACGGTGCGGCCCGCGCCGCGCCGCCATGCGCGCTGAGCCCGGCGCAGCAGGATCTGCCCCTCCTCGTCCCATCTGCGGTCCAGAACCGGCACCGGGACATACGCGAACGGGACCGGACGGGCCGCCTCGTCGGGGAGGGAGGCCAGCGCCTCGTCCTGGTCAGCCCGGAAGCCGCGTTGGCGGAAAGTCAATTCCTCGGCGAGCAGCGCGGTACGGCGTCCGATCGGGACGCGGCGCGCGACGTGGACCATGCCCTGCCGATTCTTGCGAGCCATGGCCTCGGCCTCGCGCAGGACCGTGTGGCGTTCGGCGGAGGGCAGCCGGTCGGCGAGGGCGGCGAGCGCGGCAGCCTGGTAATGGGGGCGTTCGGTGAGCTTGCGGGCGATGTCCAGGCCGCGGTCGACCGCGAGGCCGGACAGGTGCTCGGCGACACCGAGCAGGGTGCGGCCCAGGTATCCCGGGCGGTTCAGTCCATGGAGCTCGTTCAGTGCTCTGACCATGAGGTCCTCAGGCAGGAGTGGTGCCATTCGCGCAAGCTGACCGTGGAAGTAGTTCTCGTAGTCGACGTCCCCGAGCCGGATGTCCAGCGCCTCGGCCATGGCCGCGTGGCGCCGTCGTCCGGTCAGGAGTTCGGCGATGGCGAGGAGGCCGTGGAATCTCTGGTCCTCATCGTCGACCGCGCGAATCAGGTCGAGGGCTTCGGCGAGCACCTCCTCGGCCTCGTCGGGGGACAGCCAGGTGGAGATCTCCATGAGAAGCCGCGCGCGGTCGTCCCAGTCTCTTCGGCCGTCGTCGACGTCGTAGGCGGGCAGCGACCGTGTGATCGTCAGCGCCTCGGCCAGCACGGCGTGCCGTTGGTGGGCGGGCAGCGGTTCGAGCATTTCGGTGAGCACCCACGCGCCGTAGGGCGGTTCGGTGATCTCGCGCGACGCCGTGTGTGCCTCGGCGAGCGCGGCGGCCTGCTCTTCGAGGGGAAGCAGTTCGGCGAGCTGGATCAGGACGCGGGCCCGGACCAGCGGATCGGCGATGTCGCGCGCCGCCGACAGGGCGGCGGCCGACAGTGGGGCGCGTTCCCGCACGGGCACGCGCTCGGCCGCGTGCATCAGGAGCTCGGCGCGGTCCCACGAGTCGGCCGGGAGGTCGGCCAGCGCCGCCGGGCGTTTCGCCGCGGGCAGCAGGGCCAGCAGTTCGCCCCAGCGCCACAGCCTCACCTCGGCCTGAGGATCGATCGCGGCGACGGCGGCGCGCAGCGCGGTCAGCGTCTCCGGCCGGTCCTGGTCCGGGAGCCGCGGGATGAGCTCGGACAGCACGCGGGCCCGGTCGCGTCCGTCCGCCAGCTCCATCGCGGCGGGCAGGGCCGCACGCGCCAGTGCGGGCGGAAGGTGAGGAGCCAGCGCCGCCAGGGCCTGGTCACGGCGATGGTCCAGGGGCAGCGCCACGGCCAGCGCGACCGCCCGTCCCAGCAGCTCGGGCGGCAGGTGCGGGGCGAGCTCCTCCAGCTGATGAGTCACGTACCACGGGTCGTCGTTTTCCAGGACGGTCAGTACGTGGGCGAACTCATCCGCCTTCAGTTGCGGCCACACCTCGCGGAGCACGTTCGGGAATCCCGGGTGGAGCAGTTCGTGCAGCACCTGCTGCCGGTCCTTGGCCGGCAGGCGAGGCAGCAGCGCGGACAGGTACCCGGCGCTCCGCTCGTGACCGTCTTCGCGCCGCGCGGCGGTCAGCGCCCGCGTGACGTCCCAGATCCCGGCTTCGACCAGCATCGGGGGCAGCTCGTCGTAGGTGCGGGTCCCCGTGAACCGCGCGCAGACCGCCATCAATGCGTAACGCATCTCCAACCCGAGCGAGGGGGCCGTCCGACCGGCGGCGATGGCGACGTCGGTGGCTTTGCGGGCCAGACGCCGCGCGAGCTCCAGGTCGGCGAGGTAGCCGTCGGCCTGGCCGATGCGGTCGCGGGCGTCGAACCACGTGTTCACCGCGCCGGCCCGTCCCGGAGCGGGACGCTCACAGGCCAGCAGGCGGTGCACGTCCTCGTCACGGCCCGCCGCGGCCAAATGCCGAACCAGATGCCGCAAACCGTACTCGTCCTCCTCGTCCGAGGCGGCGCCCAGCAGCGGCAGCCCGGAGGCCAGCCCACCCCACCGGTCCAGCATCTCGTCGGCGATACGACCGTGCTCGGAGGCGTCAGCCTTGTCCCCGTCGGCGGCCGCCGTCGCGCCCGGGAGAATCTCTGGTGCCACGTCCGACGATGTTAATGATCACGCGTCGGCCGGACCAGCGGTTCACCCTCAGCCATGGTGAAAGGGAGCGCGGCGCCGGCAGACGAAGGGGTCGATTCCTTTCTGTGGTGGCCGGGGTCTACATGGTGAGAGGCGCGGCCCGCGCAACGGGCCGGTCGGTCTCTCTCATGTACGCCGAGACAGAAGGCCTGATCGCCAATGAGCATTCCCGCGACCATGCGCGCGCTGCAGCAGACTTCCCTCAACGGCCCGCAGGACATGCGTCTGATCACCGACGCGCCGGTGCCGAGCCCCGGCCAGGGCGAGGTCCTGATCCGCGTCACCGCCGCCGGGGTCAACTTCGCCGACATCTCGAAGGCCCACGGCACGTTCCTGGACGGCCCGCGGCCACCGTACCTGGCGGGTTTCGAGGCCGCCGGTGAGGTCGTCGCGGTGGGTGAGGCGGTGACCGGCCCGCAACCGGGGGCCCGTGTCGTCGGCGTCGGAGACGGCGCTTTCGCCGAGTACATGGTCCTGCCCGCGGCTGCGGCGGTGCCGGTGCCTTCGGGCTGGACGGAGCAGCAGGCGCTGGGCCTGGTCGTGAACTGGCCCACCGCGCTGGCCGCGCTCAAGCCTCTGGGCGGCATTGCTGCCGGGCACGTTGTGCTGATCCACGCCGCGGCGGGCGGGACCGGCCAGGCTGCGGTGAGAATGGCCAAGCACTACGGTGCGACCGTCATCGCCACCGCCTCGCCGGGCAAGCACGAGACAGTGCTGGCGCTGGGAGCCGACCACGTCCTGGACTCTCTCGGCGGCGACCTCGCCGCCGAGGTGACGGAGCTGACCGGCGGTTCCGGCGCCGATGTGGTCCTGGAGTCGGCCGGCGGCGTCACCTTCGCCGCCAGCCTGGCCGCGGCCAAGCGGGTCACCGGCCGGGTCGTCGTCTACGGCGTGGCAGGCGGCGAAGCCCCGATCACCAACTGGGAGCTGGTGTACAAGCACCAGGTCCACGTCATCGGCCTCAATATCGGCGTGCTGATCCAGGCCGCGCCGCAGATCTTCGGCGAGCTCATGGGTGAGCTGTCCGCGCTGATCGCGGCCGGCGTGCTCGCCCCCGGCCTGCCCACCGTGTACGAACTGGCCGACGGCCCGAAGGCGCTGACGGAACTGGAAGCCAGGGCCACCGTCGGCAAACTGGCCCTGTTGCCCTGAGAAGGCCCCCTTGTACTGAGCCAGTTCCCCTGACAGGAGTTGAAACAGATGACTGCAACCGTGGACCCGGCCGCCAAGCAGGTGGCGCGATTCGTCGTGATGTACGACGCCCCCTCCGACGTCGACGCGTTCGAACGTCACTACAACGATGTCCACATCCCGTTGGCGAAACAGTATCCGGGCCTGCGCCGTTACACGCGCAGTCATGAGCCGGCAGCCGTGATCGGCGAGCCGTGCTACATGGTCGTGATGCTGGACTGGGACGACATGGCTGCGCTGGAAGCCGCGCTCGGGTCCGAGATCGGCCGGCGCACCGCCGAGGATGCCGTGGCGAACCTGGCCCGCTACGCCACCTTCCGCGGCATGATCCTGCAGCTCGACGAGGTCTGATCGCAGATGCCGCCTTTCCGGGAGAGTACCCGCGTCGTCGATGGTGGCCGAGGCGGGGCCTGGCGTTGCCGGAGGCATCGCCACGTGGACCACGCTCACACGTGTGGCAGCACTAGGCTCGCGGCGTGACATCGCATCTGCGGGTGGCACCGAATCGAGACCGGTTCACCACCGAGACCGAGCGGTTCCGCCGGGAGCTGTTGGCGCACTGCTACCGCATGGTCGGCTCGGCACACGACGCCGAGGACTTGGTGCAGGAGAGCTATCTGCGGGCGTGGCGGTCCTACTCCGGATTCGAGGGCCGGGCGTCGATCCGGTCCTGGCTCTACAAGATCGCCACCAACGTCTGCCTGACAGCGTTGAAGCCGCGCCCGATCCGGGTGCTGCCCTCAGGCCTGACAGGCTCGTACGACGGACCCGATCGCCCGCCGAGTCCCATGGCGCCGGGCGCGGTCTCGTGGCTGGAACCGCTGCCGGACGCATGGATCGCCCCGCCCGCCGACGATCCGGCTGCGGTGGTGGTCGAACGCGAGTCGCTGCGGCTGGCGCTCATCGCGAGCCTGCAGCACCTGCCCGCCCGCCAACGTACGATCCTCATCCTGCGCGAGGTGCTGGCATTCTCGGCGGCCGAGACCGCGGAGATCCTCGGCACCACCACGGCGGCGGTCAAGAGCGGGCTGCAGCGCGCCCGTGCCCGGCTGGACGAATTGAAGCCGGAGCCCGCGGAACTGCTCGAACCGACCGACCCACGGGCACGCGCGCTGCTCGACGGCTACATCGCGGCCTTCGAGCGCTCCGATGCCGTCCTGCTGGAACAGGTGCTGCGCACGGACGCCACGTTGGAGGCGACGCCATTCCGCGAATGGCAGGCGGGCCGGGCGAGGTGCATCCACATGCTCGACGCGTACGTGCTGGGCACACCGGGCGACTGGCGGATGATCGCGACCACCGCCAACGGCCAACCCGCCGCCGTCGTGTACCACCGGGATGCGGACGGCGTTCTCCGAGCCGACGGCGTCGTGGTGCTGGCCCCCACCGCCACCGGCGTCTCCCGCGTGATCAAGTTCCACGATCCCGCGCTGGCCGCGACGTTCGGCTTCCCGGACGTGCTCGCGCACTGACACGCCAACGGGCACAGCCGGGCCGGCTGCCGGCGTCGATGGTCGGTCGGAGCGGGGCCGGCCGCTCCGGACCAGGCGGTGTCGATTCAGAACCGGGGGCTTTTCAGGCTCCGTGCGGTGAGTTCGATGAGCGTTGCCCTTCTTGGAGGGGAGCCTCCCAGGTGGCGGTGATGTCGCGGGCGACATCACGTAGGAGGTCGATGAGCATGTCTGCGAGTGGTGTGAGGCTGGCGTCGGTTTTGGTCACGGCGTAGAGCCGGCGGTAGGGCCTGGGGTGGGCCAGTTCGCGATGGGTGGTGCCAGGCGCATGGGTCAGGGCCAGGCGCGAGACCAGGGCCACTGCGATGCCTGTGCCGACGAGGGCCTGGGCGACGTCGTAGGACTCGGTCTCGAACCGCACGGTGGGAGTGAAGCCGGCCTCGCGGGCAGCGTCGTGGAACTGTTCGCGGGCGGCATGGCCGGCCAGGATGGAAACCCACGATTCGTCGCGCAGCTGTTCCAGGTGAAGTTCGGTGTCCGCGGGCTGCCCGGTGGCCAGCGGGTGGTCATCGGGAAGAACCACGACCATCGGGTCCAACAGGAGCGAGTGGGCCCGTAGGTGTGGGGGCGGCGCGAGCGGTGTGCCCCAGGACGCGACGATGGCGAGGTCCAGGCGCCCCGCGCTGATCTCGTCCGCTCCGCGTCCGGACACCACGTCCACGACCGAGACGTCGGCGTCCGGATGGCGGTGCCGCAGGGCCGTCAGGGCGGGTGGCAGCAGGTGCAGGGCAGCCGCCTGGAACGTCCCGATCCGCAGACGGAGCGAGAGGTGGCCGAGCAAAGCGGCCAGTTCCGCCTCGGCCCTGTCCGATGCCTCCTCCACAGTCCGACCGTGGGAGGCGAGCAGCGCACCGGCCGCGGTGAGCGTTGCTCCGCGAGGACCACGGATGACCAGGGGCACCTGCCAGTCGCGCTCGGCCTTGGCCACCTGCTGGGTGACCGCCGCGGGCGTGAGCCGGAGTGCGTGAGCCGCCGCCGTCAGGGAGCCGTGCCGCTCGATCAACGCGAGAAGCCGCAGCTGTCCCGGATCCACCAGCATTCACTAATCCTAACGCTGCACCCGTCTCTTTTAACTTCTCTTAGGGGCATGAGGCAGGAAGCCTGGTGGTACACCCATCGGTCGCAATCCCCGGAAGGGGTTCTTTTCCCATGCCCACGCATGTGCCCGTTTTCATCGCCACCACCTTGCTGCTGGCGATGCTGCCAGGCGCGAGTCAAGCCCTGATGATCCGGCAGGTTCTGGAAGGCGGCCAACGTACGCTCCGAGGCACGCTCGCGGGCAATGCCAGCGGCTTCCTGCTGTGGTCCACGGCCGCCGCGGCCGGGCTGTCCGCCGTCCTGCTGGCCAGCCCCACCGCGTACGCGGTGCTCCGGATCGCAGGCGGCATCGTGCTGATGATCCTCGGGGTGAAGACGCTACGGACCGCGCTCACCGCCGTCTCCACCCGCCCGCCCCGCGAGGGCGGGCGCAGCACCGGCTTCGCGGGCGGATATCTCACCGGCCTGATCACCAACCTCGGCAACCCCAAGGCGGGCGTGTTCGCCGTCTCGGTGCTGCCCCAGTTCGTGACCGCGGAAGGCCCGGTGTTCCTGTCGACCGTCGCCCTGGGAGCCCTGTGGGCGCTCGTCAGCGCCTCCTGGTACATGGTGCTCACCTGGGCCTTCAGCCGAGGGCGCGCCCTGGTGTCGCAGCCGACCGTCCTGCGGGGACTCAGCGTGACCACCGGCGTCGTCCTGCTGGGGCTGGGCGCCGCGGTGGTAGCGGGTGTCTGAGGGCCGGGCCGGTCCTTCTTCCAGCACCCGACCGCCCGGGGCCACGCGGGTGTAAGGCAAGGGGCCGTGCGCTGGGGTCAGTTTCTGGTCAGTGCCTATCCAGTACGCACGCATACGCTTCGGACGTGAGTGACGAGGCGATGCACCCGTCAGAGCGCACGGGTGGATGCCGAAGTCCAGTCACGTCCGCATCGCACAGGTAAGCAAGGAGGATGCGTCATGACGCCCACCGCAGTCAACGTCGTGCTCGTGCACGGCGCTTTCGTCGATGGATCGGGCTGGCAGGCGGTGTACGACCTGCTCAAGCGGGACGGCTACCGGGTCAGCGTTGTCCAGAACCCCACGCTGACGCTGGAGGGCGACGCCGAGGCCGTCCGGCAGATCTTGGACCGTCAGGACGGCCCGACCGTGCTCGTCGGGCATTCCTACGGCGGCTCGGTCATCAGTGAGGCCGGCACCCACTCGCGAGTTGCGGCACTTGTCTATGTCGCCGCGTTCGCGCCCGACAAGGGGGAATCCGTGCAGACGCTCATCGCCGACCCGCCGCCGGGCGCGCCGGCGCCGCCGATCGTGCCCCTGGGCGACGGTTTCCTCGTTCTCGACCGGGACAAGTTCCACGGCGCCTTCGCGGGTGACCTGCCCGCGGAGCAGGCCGCGTTCATGGCCGACTCGCAGGTGCCGTGGGGCGTCGGCGCAGTCGGCGGCGCCGTCACCGAACCTGCCTGGCGCTCCAAGCCCAGCTGGTACCTGGTGGCCACCGGTGACCAGACGATCCCGCCGCCGGCTCAGCGGGCGATGGCCGAGCGTGCGGGTGCCATGGTGATCGAAGTCGACGGCAGCCACGCCATCTACATCTCCCGGCCGGACGCCGTCGCCGAACTGATCAAGAAGGCGGCCGCCGGCGGCTGAGCGAACGGCCCGCAGCCTCGGTGGACACCCCGCCCGTGTCCACCGGCTGTCGGGGTTCCCGTGCTCACCTGCATCGCGGCCGTGCCCCCTTGTTGCGATCGGTCGCCACCGTTCCCACGAGCGGCCGGCGGACTCGGCGCGGCAGGTCGTCCGCCTGCCCGCCCTGGCGCATCTCGCCAAGCAGCAGCGAACCTGATCGCGCGGGATCTTGGTATCAACGTGCAGGGCTCGAATATTCGATTCATGCACTGATCTGCGGTCCTTGGCAGGCTTGCAGATCTTTTGGCGTTGCGAACCGCAGATCGGACGCTGTGGCTGAATATTCGAGCCCCACACCATCCCCCAGGTGATCGCCGCGATCCGCCGGGTGGCCCGCCAGGTACCTGGGGCCGCCGCGCTCGTCGCGGCGCACTGGCATGCCCACGACTACGCCGACCCCGGCAAGCCGAAGACCGCCTGGGACGATGGGGAGGCCAAGGCCACCCTGGTGAGCGGTCTGGTCGCCGACGCTCACCCTGCTGGACCGCCTGACCGGCCCGGACCTGGACGAGCCGGCCGAGCACACGGTCGGCCTGCCGGCCCTGATCGCCGGCCAGGACGTCGAAGTGGCCGACGGCTCCGATGGCACCGGTGGACGGTGGCGGATCGCCAGCCGTGTCCCACCCGGTCGGATGGTCTCCACTGTCGATTCCGAGGCCCGCCACGCCGCCGTCGCCCCCGACCTGCTCGACCACGAGCGCGGACCGCTGCGGATCCTGGCCGATGCCGCCTGCCCTACCGCGGCGCCCAAGCCGACGACCGCCGGCTAAACGACCGCGCCGCCGTCCTTGACCTCCGCCGCCTCATCAAGTGGGGACTCGCCTGAACCACCACCACCAGCGGACGGGCCAGCTCATATCGACCCACCCACCAAGATCCTCAGGACCCCGCTCGCCGCCTGAAGTCTCCCATCGGTCCCCGTTGACCCGGCCGCCACCCGTCCTTCGGTACACCGCTGGCCCTCGGCGGCCAGATTGTTACCGGGGAATTTCTTTGGGCTGATCCCTTGACCTGGACCCCGGGACGGGGGAGTTTGGTCGGCATCGGACTTACGAGTCATTTACGAACCTAGTTCGCAAAGGGGCGTCGTGGCGCTTGTGATCGGAGTGGTGACCCACTCGACGCACAGGGAGTTGTTCTGGGAAGCCGCGAACACGCTCGGTGGGGTCGACCTGGAGTGGGTCAGCTACGACCACGAGGACGAGATCCGCGCCAAGGTCGCCGAGTTCCTGAGCACGACCCGGCTCGACGGCTTCCTGGCCGGCCCGGTCCCGTACACGGCCAGCCGCGAACTCCTCCCACCCGGCCTCCCGGTCGGTGTGATCCGCTCGTCGGCGCTCGACCTGACCCTCGCGCTCTATCGCGCCCAGGATCGTGGCTGGGGTCGTACCCCCGTCAGCATCGACACCTTTCCCGCCGAGGCGGTCGAGGCGGTCGCCACCGCGCTCGAACTCGACGCCGACGCCATCGACTGCCTGCCGTATGCCCCCACGCAATCCGTGGAGGACATCGTCGAGTTCCACCGTTCCGCGTACCACCGGTTCGGCGACCGCAGCTATGTGATCAGCGTCCGCGCCGACGTCCGCGAGCAACTGTCCGGCGAGATCCCGATCATGAGCGGCATGCCGGTGCCGGCGACGATCCGGACCGAGCTGCACGAGCTCGCGCTCCGGATCGAGTCCGAGCGAGCCAGCGCACAACGCTTCGCCGCCGGAGTCTTCCTGATCTCGCATTCGCAGGACGAGGAACGGGCCCGGATCGGCCTGATGAATCTGTTGCTCAACACCCCCGAGTTCGCCGGCGCGTGGATCGAGGACCGCGGCCGGCGCGGTGTCATCGTCTTCGCCCACAAGTCCCTGTTCGAGCGCATCACCCGCAACTGGGTCGCCGTGCCCGCGCTCGCTGAGGCGGCCGCGGCGCTCGGTGCGCAGGTCTCGGCCGGGTTCGGCGTCGGAGCGTCCGCCCGCAACTGTGTGGCCTTGGCCGAAGAAGCGGCCGCCCGGGCCGAGCGGGAGAGCGGGCCATGCGGCTACCTGATCGAGGACAGCGGCGTGATCATCGGCCCGATGGGTCCGGTCCGGGCGGCGCTCAGCTACTCGTACCGCGAGCACGGCGACGACATCGAACAGCTCGCGAAGTCCGTCGGCCTCAGTGCCGCGACCGTCTCCCGGTTGGCGGCACTGGACCACGAACTGGAAGGTCGCGCGATCTCGCCCGGTGAGCTCGCCGACCATCTCGGCATCACGGATCAGAGCGGGCGCCGACTGATCCGCACACTCGACGCCGGGGGCCTGGTGAGCGTCGAAGGCACTGCTCAGCACCATCCGAAAGGACGCCCGACGCGTCTGTACCGCCTACGCATCGCCCAAGCACTACTGCGCCCCCCGTGTTGAAGGGACAGCCATGGAGTTCAACCGCCGCCAGATCCTGAAGTACGCAGGCCTCGGCCTGGCCCTGCCCGCCGCATCGCCCCTGCTGTCCGCCTGCTCCAACGACAAGTCCGGAGGCTCCGGCGACGGCAGCGTGAAGTTCGAGGGCTGGGACTACGAGGCAGCACTCGTCCAGCAGAACCTCGACAACTTCACCAAGACCAGCAACATCAAGGTCAACTACACCCCGATCACGAGTGCGCAGTACGTGCAGAAGGTAGTCGCCGAGTTCACCGGCGGCGGCGGCCCCGACGCCCTTTACGTGTACGACGATTCCCTCGCGGCCTGGGTCGAGGGGGACTATCTGCAGCCGCTCGACGGCATGGCCGGCGTCGACGAGGTGTACGACGCGATCTACCCGGGCAACGCGGCCGCGATGACGTACCAGGGCAAGCGCTACGGCCTGCCGTACTACACGGACTCCAACTGCCTGACCTACAACGCCGACATCCTCGCCAAGGCCGGAATCACGAAACCCCCTGCCAGCTTGGAGGAACTGGAGGCGCAAGCGATCAAGATCAAGGACGCCGGCCTCCTGCAGTACCCCATCGGTGTACCGGCGCAACTGTCCGACACCTGGTGGTCCTGGGTGTGGGCGCTGGTCTTCGGCAGCGGCGGCAACATGTTCGACGACCAGCAGGCGCCGATCATGAACACCACCGACACCGTGGTGAAGGACGTCTTCGCCTGGCTGCAGCAGGCGGCGAACAAGTCGAAGGTGATCGACCCGGCCTGCCTGCAGCTGCTGGCGGTCCCGATCGACAACGCGATGAAGGCGAACCGGTACGCGTACACGATCGGCGCGCGGTACGCGAGCCGCGACTACAACGACGCGACCAAGTCCAAGGCCGCGGGCAAGATCCGGATGGCGCTGATACCGAGCCTCGACGGTCAGGTGCACGGGACGGTCAGCAACACCCGGCTCTATGCGCTGGCCAAGGACACCGAGGTGAAGGACAACGCGTTCAAGCTGCTCACCTACCTGGGCGGACTCGACGCGGACAAGAAGCCTTACACCGCGAAGTTCTGGTTCCTGCAGCGTGGTCTCGGGTTCGCCTACAAGTCGATGGCGACCGACCCGGAGGTCACCGCATCGCTGAAGAAGTTCGCCGACCCGGCGATCTACGCCCACCTGGGCGAGATCGCCAAGCCGCGCAACGTGCTCGGCGTGCCGTGGTACACCGAGTTCGAAATCGAGCTGCACAAGGTCGTGCAGGGCGTGCTGAGCAACCAGACGCAGCCGTCCGCGGCGGTGGCGAGCTTGGCGCAGACCGTTGACACGCTGAAGAAGAAGTACAACTGAGGATGGCCGGCCTCGCCGAACGCCGGCCGCTGGGCGACAACGCCAAGGCCTGGGCGCTGAACGCGCCGGCCATGATCGTGATCGCCCTGCTGGTCGCCTACCCGATCGCGTACTCGTTCTGGGTCAGCCTGCAACGGAACAACCTGAAGCGCCCGCGGGCGAAGCAGTTCATCGGCTTCGACAACTACCAGGCCCTGCTCAGCGATCAGGCCTTCCTGTCCGCGCTGAAGGTGTCGGCCCTGTTCGTCCTCGTGGTGCTCGGGCTGACCGTCGTACTCGCGCTGATCCTGGCGCTGGTGCTGAACGAGCGGTTCCGCGGCCGCGGTCTGTTGCTCAGCCTGGCGTTGCTGCCCTGGGCGATGCCGGGGGTGGTGAACGGCCTGATGTGGCGCACCATCTTCGACGCGAAGACCGGAGCCCTGAACGGTCTGCTGACGCAGCTCGGACTGATCGACGACTATCACGCCTGGCTGACGTCCGGGACCGGCGCGTTCCTGTTCACCGCACTGGCCCAGGTGTGGAACACGCTCCCGTTCTCGGTCATCATCCTGCTCGCCGGACTGTCAACAATCCCCTCGGAGCTGTACGACGCCGCCACCGTCGACCGAGCGGGTGCGGTGCAGCGGTTCGTCCAGGTGACGTTGCCGTGGTTGCTGCACCCGCTGCTGATCGTGCTGATTCTCGAGACGATGAACGCGTTCCGCGCCTTCGACACCATCTACGTGCTGACCGGTGGCGGACCGGGTGACGCGACCACCACCATCGCCCTGCTCGACGTGCAGACCGTCCTGACCTTCACCGACTTCGGCCTGGGCAGCGCCTACGCCTGGGTGATCACCGCGATCACCCTCCTGATCTCGGTCGGCTACATCGGCCTGCTCTACCGAAAGGGGAACTTCGAGGTATGAGCACCGTGGTGAAGGTTCCCCTGCGCTACCGGATCCCCTGGAAGAAGATCGTCCTGTACGTGCTGGCGGTCGCGTTCGCGCTGTATCTGGTGTTGCCGTTCTACTGGATCGTCGCGATGAGCTTCATGCACGAGGTGGATGCGATCTCCGTTCCGCCCCACTGGATTCCGGTCAACCCGACATTGGAGAACTATCTCGGTTTCCTTCATCCGAGTGAGGCCCAGCAACTCGTCGGCGGCCGGGCGATCGACGAGACGCCGTACTCCTTGCGGAACAGCCTGATCGTCGCCACCTCGACGGCGATCCTGAATCTCGTGCTGGCCACGTTCGCGGCGTACTCGTTCTCGCGGCTGAAGTTCCGCGGCAGTCAGGTGCTGCTGGTGCTCTACCTGCTCACCCGGATGGTGCCGGGGATCGCGATCATCATCCCGTTCTACCTGCTGATGCGGACGCTCGGGCTGCTGGACACCTACCTGGCGCTGATCCTTTCGTACACGACGTTCGCACTGCCGATCACGATCTGGATCCTGAAGGACTTCTTCCGCTCGGTGCCGCGCGAGCTCGAGGAGGCGGCCCGGGTGGATCGGTGCGGCTGGTTCCGGGCCATGTGGTCGGTGTTCCTGCCGGTCGCGGCGCCGGGGCTGGTCGCGGCCGCGGTGTTCGCGTTCATGACCGCGTGGAACGAGTTCATGTTCGCGTTGTTCCTGACCAGCACGAAGGCGGCGAAGACGATCCCGGTGGTGGCGGCGAACTTCGCCACCGACTTCAACACCCAGTTCACCGTGATGGCCGCGGCCGGCGTGCTCGCGGTCGTCCCACCCCTGGTACTGGCCCTGCTCTTCCAGCGCAAGCTGGTCCAGGGCATGGCCGCCGGATCCGTGAAGGGCTGACAGATGGCAGAGGTTCGACTCGAAGGCGTCACCAAGTCGTTCGGCGGCAAGATCGCGGTGAAGGACCTGAATCTGACCATCGAGGATCGGGAGTTCCTCACCCTGGTCGGCCCGTCCGGTTGTGGCAAGTCGACAACCCTGCGAATGATCTGCGGCCTGGAACGGGCCTCCGAGGGCAACATCTTCTTCGACGGCAAGCCCGTCAGCTGGCTGCCGGCCAACAAGCGCGACGTCGCGATGGTGTTCCAGAGCTACGCGCTCTACCCGCACAAGACGGTCCGGCAGAACATCGGGTTCGCGCTGAAGATGATGCGGGTGCCCAAGGCGACGATCGCCGAGCAGGTGCTGCAGGCGGCCCGGACGCTGGACATCGAGGACCTGCTGGATCGCAAGCCGCGCGAGCTGTCCGGTGGCCAACGGCAACGGGTCGCGCTCGGCCGCGCGATCGTGCGGGACGCCGGTGCGTATCTGCTCGACGAGCCGTTGTCCAACCTGGACGCGCAGCTCCGGGTGCTGATGCGCGCGGAGATCAAGCGGCTGCACGTGGACGTCGCCCGGACGTTCATCTACGTCACCCACGACCAGGTCGAGGCGATGACGATGTCGGACCGGATCGCGGTGATGCGCGACGGCGTCGTCCAGCAGTGCGCGACGCCGGCGGAGATCTACGAACGCCCGGCGAACCGTTTCGTCGCGTCGTTCATGGGCTCGCCGCCGATGAACTTCGTCACCGGCGAACTGGCCGACGTCGACGGCGTCCGGACCTTCCGCAGCGGCGCGTTGAGCCAGGAGCTGGGCCGGTACGACGTTTCGCCGGACGACCCGGCCGTCGTCCTGGGCGTCCGGCCGGAGGACGTGACGTTGTCGCCGACTCCGGTCGCGGGCTACCAGCCCGGGAAGGTGTTCGTGTCCGAGCCGCTCGGTCCGGATGTGCTCGTCACGGTCCGGATCGGCGGCGAGCTGCTGAAGGCCCGCGTCCCGGTGCCGTTCCGGCTGGGTCATGACAGCACGGTGTACGTCGGCTTCAACCAGGACCGCCTGCACTTGTTCAAGGCCTCGGACGGCACCGCGCTTCACGCGCCGCGGCGGGCATAGGCACCGTCCCGCAAGCCCCCATCGAGAGGAACGCTCTTGAGGAACCCCGAGAACGCGATCGTCGAGGTCGAGCTGCCGGACGACTTCGACGACTTCTGGGCGGCCGGTCTGGCGGACTGCGCGTCGTACCCGCTGGACCCGGTCCTCACCGAAATGCCGTCGCTGTCCACGGACAAGGTGATCGTCTACGATCTGCGCTACAGCAGCTATGGCGGCCTGCGGATCGCAGGCTGGTACACCGTTCCGCGCGATCGGCGGGCTCAGTGCCCGGCGTTGGTGACGATCCCCGGCTACGTGTCCGAGCCGACTATCCCGAAGGAATGGTCCGAGCTCGGGTACGCCGCGCTCGCGGTGGCGCCGCGCGGAAAGCTGCGGTCGAACGACGTGTTCAACCCGGGCTACCCGGGATTGCTGACGCACAACATCGTCGACCACAACACGTACGGGTATCGCGGGTTCTACCTCGACGTGGTGCGGGCGGTCGAGGTACTGCTCGATCGTCCGGAAGTCGACAATCTGCGGATCGGACTGCAGGGGTCGAGCCAGGGCGGTGGCCTCGGGATCTCGACGGCCGCGCTCATGCCGGACGTGATCCGGTGCGTCGCGGCGGGAGCGCCGTACCTGTGCGGGATCATGACCGCGCCGACACTGACCCGGTCGTATCCGTACGAGGAGATCAACGAGTACCTGCGGATGCACCCGAAGGACGTCGACCGGGTGCGGGAGACGGTCGCGTACTACGACGGGCTCAACTTCGCGCCGAAGGTGCGGGCGCCGACGCTGCTGTACCTCGGGCTCGAGGACGACGTGTGCCCGCCGGAGACCGGGTTCGCGCTGCGGCGGGTGCTGACGTGTGAGACCACCTTGCACACCTACCCGCACTGCGCGCACCACGCCGGGCTGCCGGGCGTGATGCGGATCGTGGAGGACTTCCTTGCCGAACACCTCACCCCGGGGTCGTGAACAGATGAACTTCGACAGCTACTGGTCCGCCGTCGACGAAGAGCTGGCCGCGATCCCTGCTCGGCCCGTGCTCGACCTGGTGCCGGCGCGGACGACGGACGAGGCGACCAGCTACACCGTGCGGCTCACCAGCACCGGGCCGTACCGCGTCTTCGGTCATCTCAGCATCCCGGCCGGTGACGGGCCGTTCCCCGCGCTCCTGCAGACGCCGCGCTACGGGAGCGTCAACGACATGCCGCACCCGAACGATCGGAGCCGGTACGTCGTGCTCGGCCTGGTGCACCGTGGTCAGCGGCTGGCCGACGAAGGGTTCTCGGCGGCGTACCCGGGATTGTTGACGATGGGCATCGACGACCCGGCGTCGTACATCTATCGCGGGATCGCGGCGGACTGCCTGCGGGCCGCGGAGTTCCTGATGAGCCTGGACGAGGTCGATCCGGCGCGGGTGGCCGTGCGTGGGAACGACCTGGCGGTGCTGACGGCTGCGCGGCGGCCCGGGTTCAGCGCGGTCCGGGTCTCGGAGTTGCTGTTCTACCGGGCGGCAGAGGCACGGCTGAAGTCGAGCCGCTATCCGCTCGAGGAGCTCAACGACCACCTGCGGGCCGGCTCGTCGGCGCAGATCGTCGACAACACTCTTGCCTACTTCGATCCGGTCCGGCATGCGTCCGCGGTGACCGCTCGGACGTTGCTTGCCGTCGACGATCCCGACTGGTGTGCCGCACTGATCGAGGCCCTGCCTGCCGCGAGCGTCTACAAGCTGACCCACCTCGATGGCACCGACAACGACTTCCTGGATGCCTGGCTGGCCGAACTCTCCGGCGTGCCACCGATGTCGAAGTTCCTCCCATGACCAATCCGTTCGGGGTCCGGCCCGTCATCAACGCCTCCGCGACACTCACCGCACTGGGCGGCTCGCTGATGCCGCCTTCGGTGCTGAAGGCGATGACGGAAGGGGCGGCCCACTTCGTCGACCTGCCCGAACTCCACGACCACGTCGGTGAGCGCCTGGCCGCACTCACCCGCAACGAGGCGGCCTGCGTGACGTCCGGTGCCGCGGCGGCGATCACCCTCACGGTCGCGTCGTGTGTCGGTGAGCCCGCGCAGGCGTTCCCGGCCGATGCCGAGGTCGTCATGTTCGCCGGCCAACGCAACGGCTACGACTACGCGGCCCGCCTGACCGGCGCCCGCATCGTAGAAGTCGGCCCGTCGATCGAGGAGCTCCGAGCCGCCCTGGTACGACGCCCCGCCTGCGTACTGTGGTTCGCCGGCGCCCACTACGCAGCGGATGCCTTGCCGATCGAGGACGTGATCCGAGTCGCCCGGGAGCTCCCCTCGGCCGGCCCGACCCCCGCCGGCACTCCGGGCGGCCTGACCCTCGCCGGCACCCCGGACCTCACCGGATCCCCTGGCCCCGCCGGTCCACCGGCTGTGCCGGTGATCGTGGATGCGGCGGCCCAGATTCCGCCGATCTCCTCGCTGTGGCGATTCACCACGGAGCTCGGTGCAGATGCCGTGATCTTCAGCGGTGGGAAAGGGCTGCGCGGACCGCAGTCCAGTGGGCTGGTGCTGGGGAAGCGGTGGATCGTCGACAGGTGCCGGGCGCATGCGTCGCCGAATCAGCAGATCGGGCGCGGGATGAAGGTCGGGAAGGAGGAGCTGCTCGGGCTGTACGCCGCGGTCGAGTGGACGCTGGAGCAGGACGAGGAGGCACTGCTCGCGGGCTATGAGCAGATGGTCGACCGGTGGATCGCCGGCTTGCGCGAAGTGCCGGGTGTCGTCGCCGAGCGCGGGTACCCGAGTGAGGCGGGCCAGCCGCACGGGCGAGCCGTTGTCCGATTGCTGACAACCAGCGGCTGGACCCGGGACGGGCTGGTGCGGGCTTTGTGGGACGGGGACCCGCGGATCGCGGTCGGGGTGTCCGGCGTACCCGACGACGCGATCGCGCTGAACCCGCAGACGATCGAGCCGGGGGAGGACCTGGTGGTTCTCGATGCACTGGTTCGGCACCTGAGCCCTGGAGATGGCGAACGAGCCGGACGAGCGCGTGACCGGTAGCGCTGACCAACCTGGATCAGCCCATGCTGTAGCCCTTCCAAAGCCGGCCACCTGTGCAAGGCCATTGCCGTCCTTCAGAACCACCACCTCGGGCAGGGCGCGTGAGGATGAAAAGGGTTCATTGATCGACTCGACCGGTGCATCGCCGAGGGGCAGCCGCAGATTCGATTCGGGCTCGCATACGTAATGATGACCGTATGACCGACGTGATGAGGTATGCCGCTTTCACCACCGCTCCCACCGGCGGTAACCCCGCCGGAGTGGTCCTGGATGCCCGAGAGTTGTCAGACGCGGAGATGCTCGCCATCGCCGCCGAACTCGGCTACTCCGAGACGGCCTTTCTGCACCCCACGGACGAGCGCCAGTACCGGATTCAGTACTTCAGCCCGCTGGCCGAAGTCGCCTTCTGCGGCCACGCGACGATCGCCGCCTCGGTCGCGCTCGGCGAACAGATCGGTCCAGGAACCGTGGACCTCGCCACCCAGGCAGGCCCGGTCCCGGTGGAGATCGCCGCAGATCCGACCGGTGGGTTCACCGCTACTTTGACCAGTCCGCCCACCTCCAGCCGCCAAGCCTCCGAGCAGGAGGTACGGGCCGCGCTGGACGCGCTGGGCTGGCCGGCAGACGACCTGGACCCCGAATACCCGCCGCACGTCGCCTACGCCGGCAACCACCATCTCGTCCTGGCCGCGGCCAGCCGGCGTCGCCTGGCTGATCTCGACTACGACTTCGATGCCCTCGGCAAGCACATGACCGACATGGGATGGACCACTGTCCACCTCTTCTGGCCCGAATCCCCCACCGTCTTCCACGCCCGCAACCCGTTCCCTCCTGGCGGCGTCGTCGAGGACCCGGCCACCGGCGCTGCGGCCGCCGCCTTCACCGGGTACCTACGTACGCTGGGACGCCTCAAAGATGACACCGTTCTCACCATTCACCAGGGCGTCGACATGGGACGGCCCAGCCTTTTGACGTGTTCCACCACTTCCGACGACTCTCGTGTCAAGGTCTCGGGCACCGCGGTGCCCATCCAGTAACAGCAGTCCGGACCGACGACGGGCCCGGCGATGCGGACGCGTGGGCGGAGTGTCGGACCGGCACCGGCTTCCGCCGCCCTTGCTGCACGCTGCCGGACCGCGCGCCGGGCACCTGATCTTGTCGGCGTCGAGCTCGGCGCTCGGTCTTGATACCGCGAGTGGTGAGCTCGTTCCAGAAGTCGCCGCTGATGCAGACGTACGGCACGAGCGAATGCGGGATGGTGACCACGCTGCAGCCCAGTGAGCACGCGCGCCCCGAACTGCCGGCCTCGGTCGGGCGGGCCGCCCCCGGGGTCGAGCTGAGCATACGTGACGGCGACGGCCGCGAGGTGCCCACCGACGGCGTCGGCGAGGTGTGGCGCACTCGCCGCAACAGGTGCGCGAGCGTCTCGACAACGAGGATCGCGTGGTCGTACCGCGTGACGGCCGGCTGCGCACCGGAGACGTCGGCCGCCTGGACCGCGACGGATCCGGGTCGAGGACCAACCGGCGCCCGGCCTGTACTCCCATCCGATCGAGCACGTGCTGGCCGAGCCCCCCGGCCGTCGTGGAGGCCGCGGTGTTCATGGTGCCGCATGCGGGTGAGGAGGTCCTGGCGGCGGTCGTGGTCGGGCGCAAGGGCCGGGAGCTGGATCTGCAGGCGCTACGTGCGCTGGTCAGGGGCAGGCTCGGCGAACGTTCGGAGCCGCGTCACCTGTGGACCATCGACGAGTTGCCCCGTACACCCGGTGGCAAGCCCGACAAGCTCGCCCTGCGCTCCTACGGCGGCGACCAGCCGATGGCCGGGCTCAAGGCCGAGTGATCACGTCCGCTCATCATCCGGCGGCGCGCGTGATCGCGGAGAGCTTGATCGCGTCGAGAAGGCGGTAGGGGATTCGGGGCATGATCGAGGGCCGTGCCTCCGGGCAGCGGACCCCGTTGGCCGGGACCGACTGCGAGATCAGGTAGCGGTCGATCGCGCCCATAGTGCACTCGCTCCGGCCGTACACGCTGTGCCCCGAGCCCTCGTACGTGAGCACGCGGGCCTCGGCACCGATCTGCTTGGCCGTGCTGAGCGTCCAGAGGTAGCCGGTGGCGGGGTCGTTCAGCGAGGAGGCCAGCAGGATGGGCGGGGTGGCGTCCACACGCAGGCGGTGCTGCGGGTTGGGAATGGGCGTGGGCTGGCCCAGGCAACCGGCGATCCGGCTCAGCGCGGGCGGGCTGTACCTCATATCCCTGGCCCGCGGCGCCTGCCGGCGCAGGAGCGAGGCGTACTCCGTGTAGTCGGCGACCGGCAGGTGGAAATCCTGGCAGAACACCGGCGTACTGACCTCCACCTCCTCGTCCTTCGTGGCGCTCATCGCCGGGCTGCCGCTGTCGATGGCGGCCAGCATCTGGGCGAGTTCCGCCCAGTTGGGGTTGTAAAGTCCGGCGAACGCCGTGTCCACCAGCGTGAAGGCGTCCATGGGTACGTCTGGCGTACCCGGCTCGTGAAGCTCCCCGCGGTCGGCCCGCTCAAGAAGCCTCTTCCAGAACGCCCGGATGTCCTTGCCGTTCAGCGCGCACGACGCCGTTGCCTCACACCAGGTGACGAACTGGTCGAACGCCCCTGCCGTATGGGTGGCCGTGGTGTTCAGGTAGCTCGCGGTGTTCACGCTATGGTCGAAGTTCGAGTCGAGCGCGAGCGCCCTGACCTTGCCGGGGAAGCGCTCGGCGTATGCCTGGCCGATCAGGGTGCCGTGCGAGACCCCGTAATAGGTGAGCTTGTCGTCGCCCAGCGCCGCCCGAAGAGCCTCCACATCACGCGCGACGTCCAGCGAGCTCACGCGGTCGTACAGCGGTCCGGTGTGCGCCCGGCAGTCCTCCCGCAGCCGCTGGTTGAACGACACCCAGGCGTCCATGTCCGTCTGGTTCTTGACAAGCGGGTGTGGACGTTCACGCACCAGCGCCGCCGAGCAGATCACCGGGTGGCTGCGTCCCACCCCGCGCGGGTCGAACCCGACAATGTCGAAGCGGCCGCGAAGCTCGGCGCTGAAGTAACTGCTGCCGTGCACCACGAAGTCGACACCGGAGCCGCCCGGCCCGCCGGGGTTGACGACCAAGGAGCCGACCCGGGCGTCCGGGATGGCGGCCTTGCGCCGGGCCACCGCCACGTCGACAGTGGCGCCGCCTGGGGTGTCCCAGTCGACGGGCACCTTCAGCGTGCCGCATTCGGCGGTCGTGTCCTCGGGGCACGGTGCCCAGATGATCGTCTGCGAGGAAGCGGCGGCACTGGCGACGCCTCCTGGAAGCAGGCTGATGACCAGGGACGAAACGGCTGCGAGCAAGATGTGATTCGTCATACGATCCTTCGCGGTCGAGACGGGGCCGGCGACTTCAAGATCATGCGACCACCCACATAACCCCGCCATAACCGTCGGCTCGTCCGCCGGCCACCGCATCATCGCCGTCAACCGCGGCAGCCTCGGGCTCGACCAGTCCACGCCGTGACGCAGGCACTACGACAAGTGCAAGGCGATCCGGCCGGCGCGGGTCTTCTCGATGTCGAACGCGCGGCCCGTCGCGTCCATCGCCCGCCTACTCGGCGTCTACAAGTACGTTCCCGAACTCGCGACGGGCCGCCCTGCCGTCGAACAACCAACGGCGCGAGCCGAGATGCCAGAAGCGGGAAGCTGATTGGGCACTCAGGACATCGGTGGTAATCGGCTTGCGCCTCAAGCGGCTTGAGATACCAGAGTGGCCCCATGAACGACTACGAGCTGTACCCCATCGGAGACGCCGCGCGCCGCAGCGGCCTGAGCGTGAGCGCCGTCCGGTTCTACGCCGACACCGGGCTGATCGAGCCCACGGACCTGAACGACGCCGGCCACCGGATGTACGACATCCACGCTATCGCCCGGCTGGAACTCGTCCGCACTCTGCGCGAGCTGGACACCGACCTGGAGGTGATTCGCCGCCTGCTCGAAGGCGGCACGACCCTGCACGACCTGCTCACCACGCACCTGGAGTTCGTCGAGCGCCAGGAGCGCACCCTGCGGGCCAGGCGGGCGGTGCTCAGGACCCTGATCAAACAGGGCGGCACCGCTCAGGCCGACCTGATGCACAAGCTCGTCTGGATGACCGACGAGGAACGCGAACAGACCATCGACGATTTCTGGAACGACGTCGGCGAGGACCTGGACGTCCCCGAGGGCTTCGTCGACCGGTTGCGGACGATGCGCCCGGTCCTGCCCGCGGACCCCACGGCCGCCCAGCTCGAGGCGTGGATCGACCTGGCCGACCTGGTGCGGGACCCGGCGTTCCGCGACGCGGTCCGCACCTACCTGCAAGACACCTGGTCCACACCGGAGACCCGAGTCCTGGCGACCGAGCCGTTCCAGGACTTCATGCATGTGAGTGGGGCCCGGCTCATGGAGGAACTCCTCGCCGCGTACCGTGCCGGAGAGTCTCCCCGGTCCTCCTGGGCCCAGCAGGCCGTCACGCGCTTCATGGAAGCGGCCAACGCGCTGGCCGGCACGCCGCTCACCCCCGAAGTCCGAAACCGGATGGCCGATGGATTCCAGCAGATACCCGACATCATGCGCCAGATCGCCGAAGAGGCAGCCACCTCCGAGAGCCCTGTCTACGACGACGCTCACGGCCGGTACCTGTCCCTGGTGGCGCGGATCAACGGGACTGCGACCGAGGAGGACCATGACTCCATGCCCTATGCCTGGATCGCCGACGCCATGCGCGCCGTGGACCCGCCGACTCCCTAACGACCGATGGCGGCTGGTGCCATGTTGGTCAACGGCACCCGCCGCGGGGTGCGGACAGTAAGAACGGCAACGGCTCTGGCCCGTAGCCGGTGGTGGCGCTGGGTGATCAGCTGCCAGGATGAGCCGTGCTGAAGATCGACGATCTTACGGGTGTGGTGTTCGCGGGACTGTCTGCCCAGCAGGTGGGCTGCACGTGCATGCCGGACAGCCTGCCGTGCCCCAGGCACGTGTTGTGGCGCTACTCAATCGCTTGACGCAAGCGGGCGTAAAGGTCGAGGGCCACCCGGTAGGGGTCTGCTGTTGGATATTCCGAGTACGGGCTGCTGTCACGCGACCAGGCGTCCTCCACCGCGAACCAGTCGATCCCCTCGGGGTCGCCGCCGCCGAGCAGCGTGTCGAAGAACAGGCGCCAGCGCATCGCGTGGAAGTCGCGGACCAGCCCGGCCCACTCCCGGTTGGCGTAATCCTTCAGGTGCACGTCCGCGCCACGGGGACCCCAGGTCGTGAGGAGGCACCTGGCGTCGTACTCCAGCCGTGCCGCCTCCTCCTCGTCCGCCGCCGCGGCGCGGGCGGCCGCCAGCCAGGGTCCGAGGAGGAAGTACGGCGAAGCGGACACCACCCGGTCCAGCAGCTCCATGTCCTCCAGCCAGGTCACGGTCAGCCGGCGGAACCGCTCCCAGGCCCCCGACTCGAACGCGGCTCGCAACGCGGGCAGCAGCACCCACGACCGATTGGTGAGCGCCTGGCGGGCGACGTCGACCAGGTCGAACTGGTATGCCGAGGTGCCGCGCAACGCCGGATCCACCTGGAGGAGCTGTTCGAGCGCCGCGGCGAAGCGCTCGAGGTCGTAGCGCGGCGCACGCGGTGACCAGGTGGCCGCGTTGGCCGCGGTCAGCGACGGCCGCGCGAGGAACGGGCTGTCCTGCGGTTCGCTCCACCCGTCGGCCGGCAGCGAATAGGCCGTCGTGCGCAGGATCTCCCAGGCGCGCGCCGCGTGCGGGTCGGCACCGCCGTACCGCCGGCGAGAGAAGTCCGTGAACCACCCGGCGTGATCGATGGGCTCGTCGTGCCAGGCCAGCTCGGCGAACAGGGCGAAGGACGCGGGGTTCGTGCCGGTGCCTTCGGGCATGTACGCGAGTCCGCGCAGCGACGGCCCGCGACGCCACTCCGCGAAGCGGGTGACCCAAACGCCGGTGTTCGCCCCGATCGTGGTGTGGCCGCCGAAGTTGGGGATGGTTCCGAAGCAGTACGACGTGCCGAGCCACCCGGTTTCGCGGTCGAGATCGGGGTGGCGGTCGGCGACGCCGTCGAGGATGAGCAGGCCGTCGGCGGCTTCGATCAGCTCGCGCACGGGGTTGTCGAGCCAGCCGAGCACCACCCAGGTGGCTCCCGGCCTGGCCTTGCGCAGCGCTTCCTGGACCGCTTTGACCGCTTCCGCGACCGGGACGTCGGCGGGCGTGCCACCCTCGTGCAGGAGGTCCATCTTGACCATGGAGGTCTCGCCGTACAGCTCGGCCTGGTGGCGATAGAACGCCTCCGCGACCTGGGCGAACATCGGGTCGCGCGGGTCGAGCCAGTCGGGACGCTCGAAGCCGACCCAGCGGCCCTGCGGGATCACGCGCCCGGGGAAGCCGGGCGGCACTGTCCCGAAATATCCGGGCATGATGGGGGTGAGGTCGAGCTCGCGCAGCCGGGTGACGATCTGCTGGGCCAGCCGTACCCGCTGGCCGAAGAGCTGCTCCGAGACCGGCCCGGTGAAGGCGGCCATGTTCTGCAGCAGCCACCAGGGCTGGTGACCCGGCGAGGGGGTCCAGGCGCGGAGCTGCTCGTCGGTGTACCCGAATTCGGTGAATGTCCGGCGATAGACCTCTTCCATGCCGACCGTGACGAGCACCTCGTTGATGCCGTGCAGGGCCATCAGGTCGATCTGCCGCTCCCAGGTGGCCCAGTCCCGATACGGCCCCGAATAGCCGTCGTCGGTGTCGTTCAACGCGAACCGGTGCTGAACGACGGCCTCTTTCGCGATATATGGCGCTTGGGGCAGCTTGTCGGGAAGGCGTGACAGGCTGTCTCCCGGCCACCCGGCGCTCACGCCCGCGACCCGCGTCAGATACCAGTGCACGCCTGTGAGCAGGGCGGACGCCGACGTTCCGGTGATGGTCGTACCCTCGATGCGGAACCGGTCGCCCTCCCCCCGCTGCTCGACGAGCGTCAGCTGATCGTGATGATCGGGAAGCAGGCGGCGTACGGCTCCCGCCACGGCGCTCACGACGGCGCTCACCAGGGCAGCCCGCGCAGGTCGATCGGGCCGCCCTCGGGGAAACCTTCGCCCAGCACCATGGCGGGGATCGAGGAGGTCATGCGCTCTCCCGTGTAGACGTTGCTCATCACGACCGGCGCGTGCACCTGAACCCATCCGGCGGCCTCGTAGAAGCCCTGCACGTGTGGGAGGCAGGTGAGGAAGCCGAAGCGTTCGGTGAGAACCTCGCGCAGCTCGTTCATCAGCGCGACGCCGAGACCTCTGCCGCGCATCGCCGGGTCGGTGCAGACGTGGCCGATCCCGGCGACGTAGACATCCTGGTCACCGACGCCGATGCGGCGGCGTTCCACACCAAGATGGGCGATCGGTCGATCGCCGTCGCTCAACCACAGCCGCCACTGCGGGCGGGCGAGCCACCAGGACTGGAGCGCGAAGTGGCCGGCCCTGTCGGGGAACGCGGCGGCGAGCAGCGGCCGCAACGCGGCATCCTGCTCCTCGGTGAGCTGGGTCTCGGTGACGAAGGTAGCGATCAACGGGTGGCCTCCTCGTAACTGGGGCACGGACCCCATCCGTCCACGTCGGGGGTCTGGTCGCGGTAAGGCTCGGAGTCGCAGGCCGGCGTGTAGCCGAGGTTGTTGCGCGTCGACCAGACGCTGCTGGTGTTGGCCGAGACGCCGTGGCAGACCTCGAAGCGGACGGGGGCCTCCAGGGCCAGGAGCACGAGCCGGCGCAGGTCGTCAGGGGCGAGCCAGGCGGGCAGCGCTTGCTTGGCCGGCGGCTTGGGGACGGTCGCACCGAGACGCAGGCAGATGACGGCTCCGCCGTACCGATGACTGTGCATGCGCCCCGCGGCCTCGGCGAAGGCCTTGGCCGCGCCGTACCTGCAGCAGGGGCTGGGCGGCCAGTCGGGTTCGACGGGGCCGGCCCGGTACTGCCCCATCACGTGGACCGAGCTCGCCAGCACCACCCGCCTGGCACCGGCCGCGTCCAGGACGTTGGTCACGGCGCGCATGTTGGGCCCGGCGAGGTCGTCCCAGGACGCGTCGGGGTTGGGGTTGGCGGCCAGATGCAGGATCGCGTCGACGCCGTCGGTCACCTGGCGGGCGAAGTCCGCGTCGGCCAGATCGCCGTCCGCGAGATCGGTGAGACGCAGCTCGTGGTGCTTTTCCAGGGCGGGGATGACCTGGCCGGCCACCAAACCACTGGCACCTGTTACAAGTACCCGCATCGTCCTCTACCTCCTGAAAGGTCGTCCCACATGCTGGCATAGCCCGATTCATACGGCAACGGTTGCAGGGGAGTTTCCATCCAGTTTCATGAAGTTTCCGGAAATGTCTTGACGCTTGGTGCAGCCCGGATCAATGTGGGCGGCAACCTCATCCGCCTCACAAGGAGGGCCGTACATGCGCCAGATCTTGCGAGCAGCCATCGCGCCCGCGGCACTCGCGGTGCTCGCCATCCAGGGGACCGCGGCCGCGACACCCGCAGGCGTGGTCGACTACACGGTGACGAACGCGGTGACCCTTCAGGCGTTAGGCCGTGACATCCAGTCCCCGACCGCCGACCAGACCATCACCTTCGGCGCCAAGCTCGTGGCCGACTCGGCGAAGAACTTAGACGAGCTGGTCTTCGTCATCCGCGACGCCAGCGACGCCAACTTCGACGTCGGCGACCGAGACGGCTACCAGCTCGGCACCTCCCAGCAGACCTTGACGGCCTCCCGTACGCTGCCCGCCGGCACCTACCGCGTGTGGGTGGCCTACAGGATCGGCACGACCTGGACCAACCTGACCCCCAACCCCGCCCAGACCTTCGCCGTCGGCTCCTCCGGCGGCGGCACCAACCCCGGCAACGAGAACCCGCCTTCCGGCGCGCAACCCAACGGCGGCGGATCCGGCTGGAACCTCAGGTGGTGGGACGAGTTCTCCGGCACCTCCGTCGACTGGGGCACCAAGTGGCGCGGTCACTCCAGCGCCCTCGCCGACGCCGGCCGCGGCAACAAGAACAACCAGCAGCTCGAGTACAACCTGGACCGCAACTGCAGCGAGGCCAACGGCGTCGTCACCATGACCGCCAAGCGCGAGCGCTACACCGCACCCTCCGGCCAGGTCTACGACTGGACCTCGTGCCTGCTCACCTCCATCGGCGCCAGCGGCTTCACCCTCAAGCACGGCTTCATCGAGTCCCGCGCCAAGCTGACCTTCAACGTCGTCGACGCGGGCGGCAACCCCGTCGCCGACAAGCGCGGCTTCTGGCCGGCCTTCTGGACCTGGCAGGCCGACGGCGTGAACACCTGGCAGGAGACCGACGTCTACGAGCAGTACAGCGACAACCCGCGCAAGCTCTACCTGACCTCGCACGCCAACGCCGGCGGCGGCTGCCAGGTCGACCTCGACTTCGACCCGGGCGCCGACTTCCACACCTACGGCGCCGGCATCTCAGCGTCGGGCACGACGTTCTACATCGACGGCAGGCAGGTCTGCAGCGTGGCGGGCACCGCCTCGGAGAACACCAACCTCATCGAGGACCTGTACGTCTACTCCCGCTCCGGTTACCAGCCGGTGGCTGCCACGGTCTCGGCCCAGAAGGCCGTCGACTACGTCCGCGTCTGGCAGAGGTAACCCGGCGGCCACGGGCCAAGCCGCCGGTCAGCGTGTCGCCGATGGGCTGTTGCCGCCGGGCCTGGAACGCCGGAGCTTCCTCGACTCCCAGGTCCAGCCCGCCGCGATGAGCATGACGACGGTGATCACGAGCGGCGCGATCACTATGACCTCGTCGTCGTCCAAAGACGGGATGAGGCGCAGGAGAATCAGGCCCATGCCGTCGAAGGCGAGAAACGCGGCGCCGCTGCCGGCGAGGAACCCGACGACGCCCACGACGACGGCAACGGTCTTCCCGGCGATCGGCGGCACGAAGCGGGCGATCTGCGCGCACAGTAGGCCGGCCAGGCCGATGTCGGCGAGGACGGCGACCACCAGGGGGATCATGTCGTCACGGTCGAACTCATCCTCGAGTTCGTCCCAGGTGATGCCGAGGTGAGTGAGGCCGAGGAGAGCGAGGGCGAAGATGATCGCCATCATCACCGCGACACCTTTGTGCTGCCACCCCTGCTGGGGGACCTGCCCGGGCGGGAGGATCCTGGTGCCGTCCCGTCCGTGGTCCCGGCCCGGCTGCCGCTCACCGAGCATGGCCAGCGCGCCCTCGACGGTCGGCCTGTTGCCGGGGTCCTTGTCGAGCAGCCGCGTGATGAGCGGCGCGAGCCGGCCCGCTCGACGCGGCGCCGGGGGCTCTTCCAGCAGGACCGCGGTCAGTGCCGCCGGTTGGGTGTTGCGGCGGAACGGCGAGACGCCCTCGACGGCCTGGTAGAGGGTGACGCCCAGGGAGAACAGGTCGCTGGCGGGGAGCCCGTCGATCCCGCGCAACCGTTCGGGGGCCATGTACTCGGGCGAGCCGATGGTCATCCCGGCGGTCGTCAGGGTGGTGTCGGTGGTGTGGACGGCGATCCCGAAGTCGGTGAGCAGGACCTTCCCGTCCTCGGCGAGCATGACGTTGGCCGGTTTGATGTCGCGGTGCACGATGCCCGTCTGGTGGGCCGCGCCGAGCGCCTTCAGCAGCGCCATGGCCAGCTGTGCGGCCGTGTCCACCGGCAGCGGTCCGCGCGTTTCGAGGTGCTCGTGCAGCGATTGGCCGTCGATCAGCTCCATCACGATCCAGGGCAGGCCGTCCGAGACGATGTCGTGGATGGCCACGACATTCTCGTGCGCCCGCAACCGGACGGCATTGCGGGCCTCACGCGTGGTGCGCTCCAGCCGCTTGTCCTGCTCCGCCTCGGACATCCCCGCCAGCAACTGCAGCTCTTTGATCGCCACTTCGGCGTCCAGGACCTCGTCATGGGCACGCCAGACGCGTCCGAACCCGCCGGCCCCCAGTACCTCGATCAACCGGTAACGTCCGCCGACCATGTAACCAGGCTGCGCCGATGTCATGCCACCTCGCCCGTCTTGCCCCGTATGACAGTTGATCAGAGTAGATCACCGGCAGGAGCACCGTAACCCCATAACGTGATCGGGAGCAGCCCGGCCTGCGGTAGGCAGTCGTACTAGCGGCGTTTGATGACGGTGAAGGCCTCCGCCAGACGGCCCGCGGGGAGGCCGCCGCGGGCGGCGATGGCGGCGAAGCGTTCGCGGTTCTCGACTTCGCCCGTCCCCGGCTGGGTCTTGTGGGCGGCGAGTGCCGCGAGTTTGCGGTCGAAGGTGTCGGTGATGTCGACGTACAGGTCCGGCGTGGGGCTCTCGCTGAACCAGACCTCCGACACCTGCCACGGCTCGAGGCCCGACAGGTCGGGGTGAACGTAGCGGTTCATGGCATCGGGGTAGACCGCACAAGAGGCCGCCTGGCCCACGGCCGCGTGGTCGGGATGGTCCGCGTCGCGCAGGCCCCAGGTCCGCGCCGGAGAACTGGTCAGCAGGCGGTGCGGCCGCACCTGGCGGATGACGCGGGCGATGTCCCGCCGCAGGTCGAGCGAGACCTCGACCCGGCCGTCCGCGTACCCGGAAAGGAAGTACACCTTCCGCGCGCCCACCGCCTCGGCTGCCGCTCGCTGTTCCGCCATGCGCAATTCCTGGATGCGCTCGCGTGGTTCGCCGTCGCCCGCCTCCCCGCGGGTGACGACCAGGTAGGAAACCTCCATTCCGGAGTCCACCCATTGGGCGACGGTGCCTGCGGCGTTGAAGTCGACGTCGTCCGGGTGGGCGAATACGGCGAGTGCGCGGGTCATTTGAGTGCTCCTGCGGTCAGGCCCTCGACGATGCGACGCTGGAAAACGAGGGCGCCGATGACAAGGGGAACGGTGACGGCGACGCCGGCGGCCATCTGGGTGCCGAACGGCTGGTCGAACTTGTACTGGCCGGTGAACAGCGCGGTGATGACCGGGGCGGTGCGCATCTCCTTCTCGTTGGTCACCGACAGCGCGATGATGAATTCGTTCCACGCCGCGACGAACGTGATGATCGCACTGGTGAACACGCCTGGCATGGCGAGCGGCAGAATCACCTTGCGGAATGCCTGCCAGCGGCTGCAGCCGTCCACCTGGGCGGCGCCTTCCAGCTCATGCGGCATCTGCTTGAAGAACGCGGTCAGGTTGAACACGGTCAGCGGCAGCGCGAAGCTGATGCTCGGGACGATCAACGCCTGGTAGGTGTTGATCCACTCCAGGCCGACGAAGAGTTTCAGCAGCGGAATCAGCAGCGAGATGCCGGGGAACATCGAGGTGGCGATGATGACGGCCAGGATGACGTTCTTGAAGGGGAATTCCAGTCGCGCGATCGCGTAGGCGGCGGTGATGCCGATCATCAGCGTGAGCAGTGTCGTCGTTCCCGCCACCACGAGGCTGTTGGCCAGCGCCCGGCCGAAGCCGTTCTGCGCGGAGAACGCGGCCGTGAAATTGTCGAACGACAAAGGGAAAGGAATGGGGGACAGGTCGAAGGAGTCGGCCGGCCGGCGCAGCGCCGTGGCGATCATCCAATAGAACGGTGCCAGGCAGTAAACGACGATCAGCCCGATGCCGATGTTGTAGATCGTGCGCCCGGACATCATGCGGGTCCCTTCAGCGAGCTTGGAACGGCCATTACCCGCGGCCCTTGAGGCCGCGCCCGATGAGGTCGGCGCCGAGCACCTTGACGAAAATGAAGGCGATCACCGCGACGTATATGAAGAGCACGGTGGAGTAGGCGGCGGCCGGGCCGTACCTGACGTTCGAAAGCTCGTACTGCGCCAGCGTGGACAGGGTTTCGACCGAGTGCTTGTGCGCGCCGACGAGCACGAACGGCAGGTCGAACATCTTGAGCGCGTCCAGGATGCGGAACAGCACGGCGACCACCAGCGCCGGCCGCACCAGCGGCAGGGTGATCTGCCAGAACGTCCGCATGGCCGAGGCGCCGTCGACGCGCGCGGCCTCGTAGACGTCCTTGGGGATGATCTGCAGCCCGGCCAGCACGAGCAGACCGATGAACGGCGCGGTCTTCCAGATGTCGGCGATGAGCACCGCGGTGAACGGCGCCGACATGAAGCCCCAGACGGTGGCGTGGTCGGCGGTCCACACGATGTCAGTGTTGAGCACCGCGTTGGCCACGCCGTCCGTTTCAAAGATCCATTTCCACAGAAGTCCCGAAATGGCCGTCGGAATCGCCCACGGCACCAGCACGCTCGCCCGCACCAGCGCCCGCCCGCGGAACGCCCGCTGCATCACCAGCGCCATGGCCACACCCAGCACGACCTCGGCGGCCACCCCGATTATGGTGAACAACGTGGTGTTCCAGAACGCGTTGCGGAACGCCTCGCCGGACGCCCCCGTGAACAGACCGGCATAATTGCCAAGCCCGAACGACTCGGTCGCCTCGATCATGCCGGTCTGCTGGTTGACGCGGTTGGCGACCTCGATGAAGGACAGCCGCAGCGCCGCGACCACGGGATACCCGGCGACCAGGGCGAGCGTGAGCAGCGTGGGCCCGAGCATGAGCGCGGCCGTCCATGAGTCACCGCCTCGGGGGCGGAGCCGCGCCGCCCGCTTGACGGGGGCGGCAATGCTGATCGTCACGTTTCGTCCCTTCACGTACGGCGAAGCCTGAGGAACTCCGGAGACTTTCCGGTTCTGGGTCCCGGCGTATCTGCTCAATCGGGTAGGGCGGGTCGCGCCGATCGAGGTGTCGGCGGGGGTTCAACCCCGGGAGAGCCTTGAACGACGCGAGCGGGGGAGCCGTCCGCGTTCCGGCTTGGTGGGAGTGGGGAGCGAGCCGCAGGCGGGGCCGGGCAGGTGAACCCGGCCCCGCCGGAGCCGCTACTGGTTTGCGATGATCTTGGCGAGTCTGTCCTGGAGGGCGGTCAGTGCCTGGTCGGAGGGCTTCTGGCCGCTGAGGGCGGCGGTGATCTCCTCCTGGATGGCCGCCGTGGCGTCACCGTACCGGACGACCGCCGGCCGCGGCGCAGCGTTGAGCAGCCCCTCCTTGAGCATCGGCAGGAACCCGAACTTCTCCACCAACGCCGGGTCGTCGTACATCGCCGCGTAAGCGGGCGACTGCGACGACTCGAGCATCAGGTGTCTGGCGGTCTCCTCGCTCGTCATGAACTTGATGAAGTCCAGCGCGGACTTCTTGTTCTTGGCGAACTTGCTGATGGCCAGGTTGTTGGCGCCGATCGTGCCCTTGCCGAGCCCGTTGAGTCCGGGGATGGGGGAGACGTCGAACTTGCCGGCGACCTTGCTGGAGCCGTCCTCCTTGTTGGCCAGCGTGTACTGGTAGGACCAGTTGCGGTGGAACAGCAGCTTGCCCGCCTGGAAGGCGCGGCGGCCCGCCTCCTCGTCCCAGGTGATGGACTCCTTGGGCATGTAGCCCTTCTTGAAGCCCTCGACGAGGAAGTCCAGGCCCTGCTTGGCCTGCGGGGTGGTCAGGGTCGGCTTGCCGTCGGCGCCGACGACCGAGCCGCCTGCCGAGTTGACGGCTTCGGAGATGTTGACGGTCAGCCCTTCGTACTTGTTGAACTGGCCGCCGTAGCAGTCCATGCCCTTGGCCTCGGGCAGCTTCAGCACCTTGTCGCAGGCGGCCATGAGCTCGGCCCAGGTCTTGGGCTGCTCGAGCCCCGCCTTCTTCAGCAGGTCGGTACGCGAGTAGAGCAGGCCGGTGCCGCCGCCCCACGGGGCTGTGTACAGCTTGCCGAAGTACTTGCCGCCTTCCACCAGCGACGGGATGATCTTGTCGGTCGGGAACTCCCCGAGAGGCAGCTCGTCGACCCAGCCGTTGGCGGCGAACTCCGCGGTCCACACGACGTCGAGGGAGACGACGGTGAAGGCGTCCGACTTGGTCTGGGCGTTCTGGATGAGCTGCTGGCGCTGCTGGTCGGCCTGCGGAGGCAGCTCGACGAGCGTGGCCTTCTCGGTGGGGTGCGAGGCGTTCCACTTGTCGATCAGACCCTGCAGCACGCCGCTGGAGTCCTTGCCGTTGGCGAAGGTGATCGGGCCGCGGCCCTCGTCGGCGGCAGGCTTGGCCGCCTGTGAAGGATCAGCGGAACCACAGGCGCTTACGGTGATCGTTGCGGCAGCAAGGACCGCCGCGCAACGGAGTTTCACTGCACTACCTCCAGGAGGGCGGGATCGGCCAGCCGACGGCCGCGTTGATCGTGAACGGAGAGCTGGTAGGTGCCGGGGTCGTCGAGCGCGACCAGGGCGTCGAAACGGGTCTGCCTGCCGGTGCCCACGCCGAGCGGCATGGTCATGACCACGTCATCCGAGGCGTCGATCACGCGGAGCAGGACCGGGCCGGTGACCTTGAGCCCGGCTGTCACGTCCACGTTGCGCGTGGCCTTGACCTTGGGGTGGGAGACCTGGACGGCCGGCCTGCCGGCACCGAGCCAGGCGGTCGTGGTCTGGATCGTGCGCCCGTCGCCGGTGTAGAGGACGGCCTGTGCGAGCTGGGTCGTCCCCCGCGCGGGCGGGGTGAAGGTCAGTGGGAAAGAGGTGCCGGAGGCGGCTCGGACGCCTTCGAGGTAGAGCTCGACCCGCTCGACATTCGAGGGAAGCCGGTCCACGGAAGCCGTCCCGTCGCCGAGCATCAGCCGCGGTGCGCGCTCCGTGGGTGAGGCGCCGGTGAGCTCGGCCAGCTCGAGGTAGGTGCGGGTGGGCTTGTCGGGATATTCCAGGAGTGTCCAGCCGCGCCACTCATCGTCAGGCCGAGTCTCGGACCAGACGAACCATGACAGGCCCGAAACGTAGGGACGCTGGGCCGCCAGCTCCATCACCCGCCGCAGGTAGAACGCGCGCCGATCGTCCGGCACCAGGCCCATCCACGTCCGCACCGAGGAGTAGGAGAACTCGCCCAGGTAGATCTGCTTGTCGGCGTCGCCCTGCCGTACCATCTCCGAATACAGCCGGTCGATGCCGAGGAAGTTGTCGTCGAACTCGCCACCGGCGGCGTTCTCGCGCACCTTGCCCGGGTCGTGGTCGTCGGGGTGACGGTCGTCGGTGTACGGGTGAGCGCCCATGAGGTCGAAGAAGTGGCGGCTCTTCACCGCGTCCGGATATTTCCGGACCGCGGCGTACACCTCGCGCACGAACCCGGGGTCCGTCCGCGTGGTCCCACCGAAGATCACCTTGGCTCGCGGGTCGGCGGCCTTGACCGACAGATAGCCGGCGCGCAGCAGCTTGGCGTAGTCCGCCGGGTCCTCGACGGGCTTGTAGAAGTCGCGCCAGTTCTCCTCGTTCCAGATCTCGTAGCTCTCGACCTTGCCGCGATAGCGACTCGCCAGCGTGGTCACGAACTTCTCGAACTCGGCTAACTCCTCCGGCGTCCTGGTCGGCGGGAACCAGATCCGCTCTCCGTAGTTCTCCACCGTGTCCACCAGGTCCGGGTGCACCCAGTCGGGCGTGGAGTTGATGTGCACAGCGGTGGAGATGCCGCGCCTGGCCGCCTTGGCGAAGTACGTGTCCAGCTTCGACCAGTCGCATTCATCGCGCTTCTGGCAAATCCCGGTCCACGACGCGACGATCTGGGCCCGGCGCACCCCGGCCTCGGCCATCTTGTCGAGCGAGGCATCCAGGTTGTCCGCCGAGGGCTGGACGAAAGCGACGGCCAGCTCCCGCATTCGCTGCGGCGAAACTGCCTGGTCACGGGCCGGCACGGGTACGCCGACCCCGGTTCTGTTCTGGTAGGGCAAATCGACTGCCTGGGCCGGTACGGCTTGTCCAAGCACGGCGGCTGCGGTGAGCGCGATCGGCAGAAGTGCTCTCTTTCGCACCTGCCAGCTCCTTCCTCTTACAAGGCCCCCGAGCGTTTTTCTGCACGCCGGCATGGCCGCAGGTCGCAGACCAGCGGATGCCGGAGATGTGGGTGGTGGTTACTCCAGGGTGGGCAGTGGCCTGGTCGGCCAGGTGATCCTTTCCGTGGCGGGGCCCGTCGAGTCCCGGACTATGAGCTGGGTGTCCACCTCGACAGGGTCGCCCTCGCCCTGGTCGCCGGAGTGGAGCATGCCGATGAGCAGGTCGACCGCGATCGACCCGATCTCCTCGACCGGTATCCGTACGGTGGTCAGCGCCGGCCTGGCCACCATGGCCAGGTAGGTGTCGTCCACGCCGACCACGCTGATGTCGCCGGGCACGGACAGCCCGCGGTTGGCGAGCTGGAGCAGCAGCCCGACCGCGGTCATGTCGTTGTTGGCGATGGCCGCGGTGACGCCGTGCGCGACGACCATGTCGGCGGCCTGCACGCCGCCCTCGATGGACTGCGCGAACGGGCCCAGCTCGACCAGCTCCATGCTGAGCGCCTTGCAGGCACGCTGCACCGCGGCGCGGCGGTGCTGGTTCGACCAGACCGTACGTGGCGCGTTGACGTAGGCGCACCTGGTGTGCCCGAGGGCGTACAGGTGCTCGACGGCCTGCCGCATGCCGTCCTCGCTCGAGGCGACGACCGTCGGCACGCCGGGCGCGCCCCGGTTGACCAGCACGGTCGGCACGCGGGTGGCCACGTCGGCCAGCGTCTCGGCCGGCAGCCGCGATGACCAGAAGATGAGCCCGTCTACCTGCTTGGACATCATCGCCACGGCTTCGGCCTCTTCACCGGGGTGCGCGTCGCTGTCGGCCAGGTAGACGCCGTAGTTGCGAGATCTCGCCCGTCGCTGCACCGCCTTGATCATGGGCGGGAAGAACGGGTTGACGATGTCGGGCACGATCAGGCCGATCGAGCCGGTCCTGCTGGAGCGCGGCGTCGGATCCGGCGCATAGCCGAGGCGCTCGGCCACCTCCAGGACACGGGCCCGCGTCCCCGCGTTGACCCGGTCCGGGGTGCCGAACACACGCGACACGGTCGCCTTGGACACGCCGGCCTCTGCCGCCACGTCCGCGAGGGTCACCGCCATGCTGCCTCCCACAACGTTTGCGCTAGAGACTGCACCCGCCACGGTGACAAGTCAATACATCTCGGAAACTCTTGGCAAAGTTGCTGCAACACGACAGAATCACCTCAAACGGAGGAGGCCTTTTGAAGATCGTTGACGTTGCGCTGTACGCCGTCCCCGACCGCGGGCAGAACATGCTCCTCGTCGTGGTGGACACCGATGCGGGCATCTCCGGCGTGGGCGAGGTGGGAGTTCGTGTCTCTCCCGAGGTCAGCGGGGCCGTACTCGACCGCATGCGCGAGGTGCTGGTGGGCCAGGACGCCGACCGCATCGAGCACCTGTGGCAGACGATGGCGCGCGGCGACTTCTTCCCGGCTGACCGGTCGACCACGTGCGTGATCTCCGCGATCGACATCGCGCTGTGGGACCTGCTGGGCAAGGCGCACGACGCTCCGCTCTACCGGCTCATCGGCGGACGGGTGCGCGATCACGTGACGTGTTACACCCATGTGCACCCGGAGGGGTTCGACACCCAGGCGGTGATCGACAGCTGCCACCGGCTGGTCGAGGAGGGCTGGCGCTACCTGCGGCTGGTGGTGCCGACCTCGGGCGATGTCCTGGAGCCGCGCGAGGCCATGCGGGTGGCGATCGCCCAGTTCCATGCCGTACGGCAGGCGGTCGGCGACGACATCGAGCTCATCATCGACGCCCACACCCGGCTCGACCTGCCCGAGGCGGTCACCCTGTGCCGGGAGATCGAGCCGGCCCGGCCGTACTTCGTGGAAGATCCGCTGCGCTGCGAGAACCTGGACGCCTATCGCATGCTGCGGCTGCGCACCGGAGTGCCGCTCGCGGCGGGCGAGCAGCTCAGCTCCAAGTGGGAGTTCCGCGCGCTGATCGAGGACGAGCTCATCGACTACGCCCGCCTCGACCTGGGCATCGTCGGCGGCATCACGGAAGCACGCAAGATCGCCGGGCTGGCCGAGACGCACCACATCAAGATCGCCACGCACAACCCGCTGGGGCCCGTCTCCTCGGCCGCTGCCCTGCACTTCAACCTGACCTGCCCGAACTTCGGCGTGCAGGAGATGCCGCCGGGGCCGGTTCCGGCCGGTTTCGGCTTCGCCCCCGTACCCGTGGACGGCGTGCTCGTCGCCGACGAGCGGCCCGGACTGGGCCTGGACGTCGATCTGACGCTGCCGGCGGGGCAGGCGCCGGCCACCGGACGCACCCCCCGAGTGAACCGGCTCGACGGCGCCTTCACGAACTGGTGAGGTCAGCCGTATGTTCGGCGGGGAACGGAGTCCGGGCCGTCGAGGCCTGCCCGACCAGCGTGACGCGCTGGATCCAGCGGGCGCGGACACCCTCACGGGCGCTTCCTGGCCACTCCGGCGGTGCGCTCACCGGCTGGATGCCGGCCGCCTCCTGCGCCCGCGCCAGGAGCCCCCGCACCGTCGTTGGCTGACTGTCGCGCATGACGGCCGTCCACCGGGAGAAGGGCCGAGGAGTTCGACGCGGCGCAAGCCCACGACGGGGCCGCCGCCAGTGCTGCTCGACGAGCTGTCATGTCCGCATCCATCGGGCGAACGGGGCGAGGCCTTGATCTGCTCCAGCAGCCCTCCGCCTTCGCACCGCCTTCCGTGGTGGTCGACGTGGGCGGTGACGCCAAGGTGAAGGCGTTGATCGGCGGCTCCGCCGCGGGGCTCATCGGGCTCGTCTCGATCTTCGCCTCGTTCACCGGGCACGCGCCGGGCTCGCGCACCGCGGTCATGGAGTTGACCTTCGGGCTGATCTTCCTGTTCATCGGGCTGCTGCCGGTCCTCACCTGGCGCAGGCTCAGCCGGCCGCGCCTGCTCGTCTTCGACGGCTTCGGCGTGCGCTGGGACGACCCCCAGGGCACGCCGTGGACGGCCCCATGGAACGAACTGTCCGGGGTGAGCATCTCCCGTACGCAGCCGCGCCGGGTCAGGCCGACCGACTACCTGATCCGCAGGACGAAGGTCCGCATCGACCTCTTCCCCGCCGACCCGGGCTTCCGCGCGCGCCATCCGGACATGGAGCACCTTTGGGAGTTCCACAGGGTCACCAACGGCTACCGGCTCCCGCTGGGCTCGAACCCCAGGTACATCCCGGTCATCGAGCACGCCATGCGCCAGTACCGCCCGTCCATCTACCTGGGCATCCGCGACGGTCAGCGACCGCGAAGTGCTGCGTGACCACAAGTCCGTCCTCGACCCCGGCCCCGCCGCTGAGGAGCTGAAGTCCGGGACGCCGCCCGCCAAGGCCGTTTGAACTTGACTGCCGACGGTCCTGGGCCAGAAGCTAGGCGGACTCTTCGCCCGGCACCCTGGCGAGCGGCACACCACGCAGGCTGATCAGTACCATCGCAACGCACCCGCAGGTGAGTGCGATGTCAGCGACGTTACCCACAAACGGGCCGTAGTCGATGAAGTCCACGACGTGCCCGCGGGCGAAGCCGGGCTCGCGGAAGAGCCGATCGCCTAGGTGAGACACCGCCCCGCCGAGCAGCATGCCCAGCACGAGCGCCCAGCCGGGGGAGGCCAGCCGACGCGCGGTGTAGAGAATGCCGACCACTGCGGCTGCCGCTGCCAGGGCGAACACCCATGTCGCGCCGGTGCCTACGGAGAACGCGGCGCCGGCGTTGTAAAGCAGCCGGAAGTGAATCAAAGGGGGGATCACGGCGACGCGCTCGCTGTCGGACAGCGTGGAGACCGCCCAGAGCTTGGTGAGCTGGTCCACGACAAGGACCACCGCGGCCAGCATGAGCATCATGCTGTACAGCCGACTCGAACCCCGCTCTAACCGCATCATTCATGGCCTCCGTGCTGTTCAACCAATATTTCCCTGAGACTACTAGGGCACCCTATGAGGCACCCATGCGAATGCTTCATGAGCGGTGAGGCATGCCCCGGGTCGAATGAGACCGAACAGCACCGAAGTGATGGCGATCGGTCGGCATGTTCTCCGTGTACGGCTACCAGTTCGCGCCCCGGCACGCGGACATCTCCGACACGCCGCTGTGGTGGATCGACACGGCGATGCTGGAAAGTGGGCTGACCACCGGGACGCGCGCCACCAACGGCTGGGGCGCCTTCAACAGCCTGGGACTGTGCTACCGCGGGATGATCGGCGCGCAGCTGAACGTCGGCGAGTCCCGCCGCACCCGAGTGCTGAGCCGGCAGCCTTTCCCGTAGTTGAGAATGTCAGGCGTCCCGTCTGATTATGAGTCGGTTCGATTGGTGTGGCTCAGCGTTGCGGGATGCTGTTTTCTATCGCGTGGGCGGAATTCTCCCCGCCGTCGTGCCGGGAAGTGATGGTGGATGCTGCGCCGTACCGCGCGCGACGAGGCTCGAGTTTCCCGTCAGATCGAACCTACGGGTTATAGTCGCGGCCGGATGAGTCATGAGAGGGATGCGAACCATCGCCCCGCCGCGTTCCAGTGCTCGACGGTGGGGAACCCGGATCGCTCGGCAAGAGGGGCGATATCGTCGATCGAGACGGTCGCCCAGGTGAACCAGTCGCCCGTGCGCCCGGCCTGGCGCAGCCGTACGGTGTGGACCCCGCTCTGTACACCCGGCGGCGAGAGTTCGGCGATCACCGTTCCTCCTGTCCTGACCAGTTCGCGCAGGCGCCGGAGGAGGGCTGCGGGGTCGCCGCCGATGCCGATGTTGCCGTCGGCCAGGAGCGCCTCGGCCCACCGCCCGGTTCCTGGAAGGGGTCCGAAGACGCACCTGCGCAGCGCCAGGCCGCCGGCGCGGCGGGTCAGCTCCACGGCCAGGGGTGTGATGTCGATGCCCAGGGCGGGAACCCCCATCCGGGTAAGCGCCACGGTCAGTCTGCCGGGTCCCGAACCGACATCGAGAGTGGGCCCGCAGCATCGGGCCAGAATGTGTTCGTCGCCCTCGTTGTACCGGAGCCAGCGCTCGGCGGAGAGCGACCGCGTTCGGCCGTCGGCATATTCAACGTATACGTTTCTGCCTTTGAGACCTTCTTCGTAGAAAGCGCCGATCACGCGACTCTTCCATTGTGGCGGAAGCTGGGAAAGAGGACTGCCGGAATGCTCACGCGACTGCTTGTGATCATGCAGTCACATTACCCCGGCAGGTCGGTGACGATCCTTACGAAGCTGTTAAGGACGGGGAGCCGCGACCGCCTGGCAAAACCGCGTCCATCATGCCCTCGGTGGAGGGTCAAAATATGGCAGAGCGGGGCAAGTCGCATGCTCTGCCGGGGATGCAGGGGGCCAGTGGCCCAAACCACGGGTTCGGCCATGAAGCCGTATTTCCGCGGACTCGAACTGGTCATTTCTCGGAACGACGTCATCCTTTCGTAAGAGAAAGGACGCTGTCGCCGCGTTAGCGTCGGCCCATGGAGATCGACGTGGTTCTGCCCTGCCTGAATGAGGAGGCGGCCCTGCCGTGGGTGCTCGGGCGGATGCCGCCCGGCTTCCGCCCGATCGTGGTCGACAACGGGTCGACCGACGGATCCGCGAGGGTCGCGGCGGAGTTCGGCGCGATGGTGGTGGCTGAGCCCCGGCCCGGATTCGGGGCCGCGTGCCACGCGGGGCTGACGGCCGCGACGGCGGACGTGGTGTGCTTCATGGACGCTGACGCGTCCCTCGATCCCGGGCAGTTGCCGCGCGTCGCGGGGCCGGTCCGGGCGGGTGAGGCCGATCTGGTCCTCGGTCGCCGCGTCCTTGGACCGGGCGCCTCCTGGCCGGTGCACGCCCGGCTCGGCAACGCCGTGCTGGCTCGCGAGCTGCGCCGCCGTACCGGTGCCGACCTGCACGACCTGGGGCCGATGCGGGCGTGCGGACGTGCCGCCCTGCTGGCCTTGGAGCTGGCGGACCGGCGGTTCGGCTATCCCCTGGAGATGGTGCTGCGCGCCGGTGCGGCCGGCTGGCGGATCGCCGAGGTCGAGGTGGACTATCTGACCCGTACGGGGAGGTCGAAGGTGACCGGTACGGTACGCGGCACGCTCCGGACCATCGGTGACATGCGCCGGGTCATGGCCGACAGGGCGGTATGACGTGAGTTCGCAACATATCGACGGCGCGCAACTTCTCGTGATCGCCAAGGAGCCCGTACCGGGAAAGGTGAAGACCCGCCTGACCCCGCCCTGCACTCCGCGCGAGGCCGCGGCACTGGCCGGCGCCGCGCTGGAGGACACGTTGCGGACGGTCGCCCGGGTCCCGGTGGCCCGCCGCGTGATCGCTCTCGACGGGGCTCCCGGGGCGTGGCTGCCCGCCGGGTTCACGGTCGTTCCGCAGCGCGGCGACGGCCTGGACGAACGGCTCGCCGCCGCCTTCGACGACGCCCACCGGCTGTCGCCCGCCCCGATCGTGCTCATCGGCATGGACACCCCGCAGGTGTCCGTCGGCCTGCTGGCTGAAGCCGTGTCGTTGCTCGGCGCCCACGACGCGGTGTTCGGCCCCGCGACGGACGGTGGGTTCTGGCTTCTCGGGCTGCGCGTCCCCGACCCCGATCTGCTGCTCGGCGTGCCGATGTCCGAGCCGACCACAGGAGAGATCCAGCTGAACAGACTGATTGAGGCCGGAATGAGCGTCGCCTGCCTGCCTTGCCTGACCGATGTGGACACCATGGAGGACGCGGTGGAGGTGGCCGCGCTGGCTCCACACTCCCGATTCGCCGCCGCGCTCGCCGGAACGGCGGTGTTGTGATGACCCCTTATCGCGAGGCGAAGGTGCTGGTCACCGGCGCGGCCGGGTTCATCGGGAGCCATGTGACGGAGGCGCTGGAAGCGGCCGGACACGAGGTGGTTCGCCTCGACCTCAGGACCGGCGACGACGTGCGCGACGCCGCCACGCTCGACCGGTTGATGGCAGGGGTCGACGTCGTCGTGCACCAGGCGGCCAAGGTCGGGCTCGGCGTGAATGTGGCCGACCTGCCGGACTACGCCTCGGTCAACGTGTACGGCACGGCCGTGCTGCTCGCCGCGATGGCCCGGCACGAGGTCGGGCGGCTGGTGCTGGCCTCCTCGATGGTGGTCTACGGCGAGGGCGCCTACGACTGTCCGACGCACGGCCGGGTACGGCCTGCGCCGCGTTCCGCCGCCGCCTTGGCACGCGGGCTCTTCGAACCTCGTTGCCCTCGGTGCGACTCGGAGGTGGTCTACGCCACCATCGATGAGGACGCGCCGGCGGATCCCCGCAACGCGTACGCCACCAGCAAGCTGGCGCAGGAGCACCTGGCCGCCAACTGGGCGCGCGAGACCGGCGGCACGGCCGTCGCGTTGCGGTACCACAACGTGTACGGGCCCAGGATGCCCCGGGACACGCCGTACTCCGGGGTGGCGGCGATCTTCCGGTCCGCGCTGGAGGCCGGTCGAGCACCCAGGGTGTTCGAGGACGGCGGGCAGTTGCGGGATTTCGTCCACGTCCGCGACGTCGCTCGTGCGAACGTCGCCGCGCTCTCCGGCGGCCGGCCGGGCCTGCTGGCCGCGT
>NZ_JBSGFQ010000043.1:0-100312 GCF_053603495.1 Nonomuraea sp. NPDC004186
GTGTCCCGCGAGGAGAACGAGACCGCGTTCTCGACCAGCTCAGCCAGCAGGTGCACCACGTCGGTGACGGCCTGGCCGGCGATGGCGACGTCCTCGCTTTGTGTCCGGCTGTCTACGGCGATCCCCGGTGTCCTACGGCTTCTCACGGCCAATACCGCGACCAAGTTTGGAAGGGGTGTGGCCGTGTCCCAAGCCGCTCACGCGGGCGACGGAGCCTAGGTCGATCTTGCCGTGGGCGACGGGATTGAACGGTTGTGGTTGGCGCGGGCGTTGATCCGCCTGCCTGGGCCGGCAATGCGTAAGGGCAGCAGTGAAGTCGTTCCGCGAGGCCAGGCAATCGGGATGTGGAGCCCGACGACACAACCGCTGGGAATGTGCGGCGACGCGTCGATCGTTATGCCGCGGCGGCCAGGTGAGAGAGCCTGTCTCCACGGATCACGACCAGTGGTAGCCCAGGTTTACGGCTAGTACGGCTACCGCAGTGGCGAAGAATCCGGCCCAATTCACGAGCTTGCGGGAGCCCACTCGCAGGTGCTCAAGACGCGCGCCGAGGAAGTACAACACAAGGCTGAAGGCGGCGAGTGTTCCCAGCATTGGCACGGCGAACCCGCCCAGCAGCCCCAAGGAGCCGGGCCGGCGTCGGCAAACACACCGTCTACCGCTGCTGGCCCTCTCGGGGGCTGCTGTTCCTCGACGCGGTCCTCAGCTTGAACACGGCAGGCCTGGACCACCCCCGACACCGGCGACATCGTGGCCGATCTACGCGAGGTGATGACCAGGGCCGCCGACCTGCTAGGCCGGGACACCCTGGGGCCAGGACCTCATCGGCGAAGCTCAGCACGATCCCGAGGTCGCCGCCGCACTCAACCGGCGTCTCATCGAGCCACAGACCGCCAACACCCTGGCTGGCCTCCGGGCCGCCAAGGACCAGGGTCAACTCGCTCCCGACTTCGATCTGGACCTGGCGTTCAAGGTCCTGTCTGGCCCCTTGTACTACCGGTTGCTGATCACACAGCAGCCGTTGACCCCCGACTACATCGACCGCGTACTCCATGCCCTCTTCGCCGGGTTGAGCCCCAGACCGCAACCGCGATAGCGGCACCTTGCCTCCGGCGCAGATGCGCTGGAGGCAAGGTGCCGACGTACGGGTACGGACGCGTAGTTCACCCGGGGTAGGGCTTACTCCTGCAGGATGGACAGGGCTCGGGAGGGGCACAGGGTGACGGCGTGGCGCGCCTGTGCGGCGCTCTGGTCGTCGAGGTGGTCGGTCAGCAGGGCCACGATCCCGTCGTCGTCCTGGTCGAAGACAGCCGGTTCGGTCAGGACGCACTGGCCGGAGCCGACGCAGAGACTAGTGTCCGCGTTGATGCGCATCATGTCCGGCCTACCAGGTGACCGGGAGTTCGTGAACGCCGTAGATGACGGCGTCGGACTTGAACGGCAGCTCCTCGGCCGGTGCGGCGAGCCGCAGGGTGGGGATACGGCGGAACAGCGTGTCGAAGACGATCTGCAGTTCCATCCGGGCCAGGTTCTGGCCGAGGCACTGGTGCGGGCCGAAGCCGAAGGCGATGTGGTGGCGGGCCCCGCGCTCGACATCCAGTTCGCCTGGGTCCTTGAACACGGCCGGGTCCCAGTTGGCCGACAGCATCGAGACGATGACGCCTTCGCCGGCCTTGATGCTCACCCCGCCGATCTCCACGTCTTCGGTGGCCAGCCGGGAGGTGACTCCGTCGGCGATGGTGAAGTAGCGCAGCAGTTCCTCCACTGCCATGGGTGTCCGGCCTGGGTTGCCCTTGACCACGGCCAGCTGCTTCGGATGGGAGAGCAGCCCGACCACGCCGAGCGAGATCATGTTCGCCGTGGTCTCGTGCCCGGCGGTCAGCAGCAGGAAGGCCAGGCTCACCAGGCCCGCGTGGTCGAGGGTGCCCTCCTGGCGTTGCCGGGCGATCTGCCGGCCGAACAGGTCGTCGCTGGGTTCGGACTCCTTGCGGGTGACCAGGTCGTCGATGTAGGCGCGCAGCTCGGCGAAGGCCCGCTGGCGGCCTTCCAGCGACGTCCGGCGCACCATCATGGTGGTACGGCTCTGGAAGAAGTCGTGGTCGGCGTACGGGACGCCGAGCATTTCGCAGATCACCAAGGAGGGCACCGGCAGGGACAGCGCCTGCACCAGGTCGACCGGCCGCTGGTCGGCGGCGAGCATGTCGTCGATGAAGTGGTCGACGATGTCCTGGATGCGCGGGCGCAGCGCGGCCAGCCGCTTCACGGTGAACTCGCCGATCACCGAGCGCCGGGCCGCGGAGTGTTCCGCGCCGTCCATGCCGAGCATCAACGGCGGCTGGTTGCGGAGCTGCCGCAGGGTCGCCGCATCGAGGGTGAAGAGCGGGAAGCCGTCCTTGCGCTTGTCGGAGGAGAAGCGGCCATCGATGAGGACGGCCCGGGCCTCCTCATGCCCGGACACCCACCATGCCTCTCCGCCGCTGGCCAGGCGGACCTTGCTGATCGGCGCCTGCTCGCGCAGTTGCTCGTAGGCGGCGGGCGGGGCGAACGGGCAGCCCCGTCCGACCGGCAATTCCAGACCGGCGAGTTCGTCGGCAACGCTCTTCGTCATGAATGACCTCCCAGTACTAGATCTGGCGGGATGTGTTCTGCTTGTGGCGGCCTCCGGAACCGGCGGTGTCCTGCGGAGGCCGAGAGTCGCCTGTCGCGCCACCGTCAGGTCCATGTCGCTCCAAGGCCGTGGGCCGGTTCGTCACCGGTGTTCATCGCAGGCTGAGCGGGGTCTCGGATTCGCTGGGGACAACATCTCCGGGTCGCGGACGCGTAGGAGAGGCCGGTGATGCGGCCGTCCTGGGAAGGTCCGCGGTGGCGGCACGGCGCACGCGCAGGCCGCCGGCCAGGCACAGCACGACACCGAGCGTGAGCCAGGTGACCAGGACGATGACGGAGTGGGTGACGCCGTGGCCGTCGAAGAAGGCGGTGGAGCGCAGCAACTGGCCACCCGCCCCGGGCGGCAGCAGCTGGCCAAGGACGCCGGACCAGCCGGGCAGCATTTCGGGCGCGGTCGCGGCACCTGACAGGGGATTGCCGATGAGCATCATGGCGACGGCGCCGAGACCGAAGCCCGCCACCCCGAACAGTGACTCCAGCCCGAGGATGCTCAGCGAGGTGGCCGCGATGGTCAGGGCGATGGCGCCGCTGTTGGCCCAGTACGCGCCGCCCAGCGAGCCGAGCCAGAACTGCAGGATCGCCGCCGCGGCCAGGCCGCCGGTGATTGCGGAGGCGAGCGCTCCGGTGACCCGGCGGGCGGTGCCGCGGACCAGTCTGGTCAGCAGGAGCGCGGCGAGCAGGCCTCCCATGACCAGGGGAAGGGCTCCGGCGGCCAGGCCGGCGCCGCGCGGGTCGTCGGCCGGCAAGGCGACGAGGTCACGGACGGCGACCGCCGTGCGGGTGCCCGATGCCTGCGCCTGGCTCAGCCCGGTCGCGACGCTCTGCAGGGTCTGGGCGACCGCAGTGCCGGCGGCGGTGGCCATGATGACCTGTGGGGTGCCGGAGCTGACGTCGATCGCCCCGTACACCTCCCGGTCGCGGATCAACCGCTCGGCGGCCGCGGTGCCGGCGACCTCGGTGATCTCGAAGCCGTCCGGTAGACGTCGGCCGAGAGCGGCGCTGACCTGCTCGACCGCGGCGGCCGGCCCGGCGACGGCGATCGGCACATCGTGTACCGACGAGCGCACCGACGGCCAGGCGAAGGCGATGAGCAGCACGGAGATGCCCGCCGTGAGCAGGACGACCGCCCTGGCCACCGTTAACCAGGGTGACTGTGGTGTGTCGGCTGCCAGCGGGGCCTGAACGGCCATATCTGCTCCTCGAATACAACGTTTGCGTGATTTACGTGATGACGGGGCGGGCCGGTACGCGGATGCCTTCGCCCGGAATGCTCCGCACTGCCGCGCGCGGCGGCCGACGGATTACTTCAGCGTGAGCGGGGTCTCGGATCCGATGCGGGTCAGCTTCTGCGGGTTGCGGACGTAGTAGAGGCCGGTGATGCGGGCGTCCTCGACCCGGGCCGCAATGACGCCGTCCATCTCGCCGTCCACGCACAGGAGAAGCGCCGGGTTGCCGTTGACCACGGTGGGCTCGCCGGTGAGCGCGATCTGGGCCTTGCCGAGACCGCTGACGATCATGCGGGCGACCTTGCCGGCGCCGATGATCGGCTGCGGCGCGGCCTGTTTGACGCCGCCGCCGTCGCTGATCAGGACGACCTCGGGGGCGAGCACGTCGAGCAGCCCCTGCAGGTCCCGGGTTTCTACCGCACGCTGGAACGACTCCAGCACCGCCCGGGTCTGGCTCGGGGAGACCACCTCCCGAGGGCGGCGGGCATCGACGTGCCGCCGGGCCCGGTGCGCGATCTGGCGCACGGTCGCCGGGGTCTTGCCGACCGCGGCCGAGATCTCGTCGTAGCTCACATCGAAGACCTCGCGCAGCACGAAGACGGCGCGCTCGGTCGGCGACAGCGTCTCCAGGACGAGCATCAGCGCCATCGACACACTCTCGGCGAGCTCGACGTCCTCGGCCACGTCCGGCGTGGTGAGCAGCGGCTCGGGCAGCCACGGGCCGACGTACGCCTCCTTGCGGCGCTTCAGGATGCGAAGCCGGTCGAGCGAGCGCCGGGTGGCGATCCGCACCAGGTAGGCGCGTTGGTCGGACACCTGCCCAAGGTCGACCTTGACCCACCGCAGCCAGGTCTCCTGCAGGGCGTCTTCGGCGTCGGCGGCCGAGCCGAGCATCTCGTAGGCGACGGTGAACAGCAGGTTGCGGTGGGCGAGGAACACCTCGGTTGCCGGGTCCATCCGGCCACCACCAGCCGTCGGCTCGGCTTTGCCCGTCGTCGCATCCCAGCGCCCGTTCATACCTGGCTCCTGCCTGTTCACCCGCAACTCCTGCTCCATGCACAAGGCGTCGGCAACCACCGCGGTGTGACACCCGCGATCGGTGACACATGTCACACGACCGCGCTGTCACAAAGTTCCGGGCGCTCACGCCACGTGGTCGTCAGGACGCCGCGCGAACGATATGCGCGGCACACAACTTCCCGAGCGATCACTTCGGCCCCATGGCGCGGTGACCGCCGCGCAACCGCCACCGCAGAAAGAACGGAAAGGACATCATGAGCAAGGTCTGGTTCGTCACCGGTTCGTCTCGCGGCCTGGGCCGCAACTTCGTCGAGGCGGCCCTGTCCCGGGGTGACAAGGTGGCCGCGACCGCGCGGACCATCGGAAGCTTTGACGAGCTGGTCGCCGCCTACGGCGGGGCGGTGCTTCCGTTGGAGCTGGACGTGACCGACAAGGCCGCCGTATTCGAGAGCGTGAAGCGGGCCGGGGAGCACTTCGGCCGTCTCGACGTCATCGTGAACAACGCCGGCTACGCCTATGTCGGCGCGATCGAGGAAATGACCGAGCAGCAGTTGCGCGACCAGCTGGAGACCAACGTGTTCGGCGCGGTGTGGGTGATCCAGGCCGCGCTGCCGTACCTGCGTGAGCAGGGTGCAGGGCACATCATCCAGCTGTCCTCGGCGGCCGGGCTCATGGCGTTCCCGCTCAGCGGCGCCTACAGCGCCTCCAAGTGGGCCCTGGAAGCCGTGAACGAATCCCTCGCCCACGAGGTCGCCGACTTCGGCATCAAGGTGACCGTGATCGAGCCCGGCGGCTTCGCCACCAGGTCCGGCAAGAACCCCGATCCCCTCAACAACGGCCACCTGGCCGAGCCCAACCCGGTCTACGACGCTCTTCGCCAGCGCATCGCCGCGTTCGCGGGCAAGCAGCCCGCCGGTGACCCGGCCGCCGCGGCCCAGGCACTCCTCAAGCTCGTCGACTCCGGCAATCCGCCCCTGCGGGTGCTGTTCGGGCAGGGCTTCTACCCGATGCTCCAGCAGGTCTACGCCGACCGGCTCAAGACCTGGGCCGACTGGCAGGACCTTTCGGCGCAGGCGCACGGCAACCTCGATCAAGAAGATCGCTGACCCAGGGCCGAGCCGACTCACCAGAAGCAAGCGAACCGACAGGAGCACCACATGAAGCACCGCATCGTCGTCCTCGGCGCCGGCTATGCCGGGGCCTACGTGGCCGGGAACCTGGCCCGCCGGCTGTCCCCGGCGGACACCGAGATCACCGTGGTCAACGCCGTGCCGGACTTTGTCCAGCGAATGCGGCTGCACCAGCTCGCGGCGGGCCGCGACATCGAAGCTCCGAAACTCGCCGACGTCTTCGCGGGCACGGGGATACGGCTGCGCCTGGCCCGGGTCACCGCCGTCGACCCCGAGCGCCAAGTCGTCGCCGTGGCCGACACCGACACCGACGGCGTTGTCGGCGGCGAGCTCGGCTACGACACGCTTGTCTACGCGCTCGGCAGTCACGGCGCCGACCACGGCGTCCCCGGCGCGGCCGAGCACGCCTTCGACGTCGCCGCCCGGCCATCGGCGCTGCGCCTGCGCGAGCGCCTGGACAGGCGGGGCGAGGGCGGGAGGGTGGTGGTCGTCGGCGACGGGTTGACCGGTATCGAGGCCGCCACCGAGATCGCCGAATCCCGGCCCGGCCTGTCGGTGGCGCTCATCGCCCGCGGCGAGCTGGGTGCCCGGCTCTCCGCCGGAGCCCGCGGCCACCTGCGCCGGGCCTGCGACCGGCTGGGTGTCACCGTCCTGGAGCACACCCGCGTCGAAGCCGTCGAAGCGACGCGGGTGCTGTGCGCCGACGGCACCGCCCTGGCGTCCGACGCGACCGTGTGGACGGCCGGGTTCGGGGTCAGCCCCATCGCCGCCGCCGGCGGGCTGGAGGTCACCGAGAACGGTCAGATCGTCGTCGATCGCACCATGCGGTCGGTCTCGCACCCGAACGTGTACGCCATCGGCGACAGCGCCTATGCCATCGGCGACAACGGCCGGCCGTTGCCGATGTCCTGCGCGTCGGCCGGCTATACCGGCCGGCAGGCTATCGAGGCGATCGTGGGACGCCTGACCGGCCGCAAGATTGCGAAGACCAAGCTGGTCTACACGTACAACCACATCAGCCTCGGACGGCGAGACGGGATCCTGCAGACGGTCAACGACGAAGGGCAGGCAAAGCCGAAGTACCAGGGCGGCCGGAAGCCCGCACGGATCAAGGCGGGCATCCTCAAGGTGGCGCTGTGGGCCACCTCGCACCCCACCTACGGCATGCCCACGCGCAAGCACCGCCTGGCCGCCGCGCCGGACGCGGCCCGTCGAGAAGGCGCTCGCGTAATCGCCTCACGTGGCCCGCGTGCACAGCACCGCCACTGATCGATTGAGCACCGGTCGGTTCGAGGCCAGCCGGAACGAACCGGCTGGCCTCGCGGCCGTACCGGCTGCTGGGCTCCGCCGCCGACGTCGAAGACGCCGTGCAGGACGCGTTCCTGCACTGGCATGCCGACCGGCAGTGGATCAAGGTGCCGGAAGCATGGCTGACCAAGGTCATCACCAACCTGTGCCTCGATGGCACCCGCCCTGCAGGTCGAGCCGACGGGGCGGGTGCCGTCGAGGTGGCCGGCGAGCTGGTCCCATTGGGAGTAGTAGCGGGCTGACTGGGTCTTGCCCACACCTGGGGCGCCGAAGCAGAGACCGACGTAGCGCAGGGATCCCGGACCCGAGGGGACGGGAGATCTTGGACCTAAACAAGATCGTTGACATCTGAAGCGTCTAGGGCCCCGCTGACCACGCGCCGGGATCGGCTCAGCCGCGCGGCGCGTACATGATCATCAGGACTCCCACCAGGCAGACGAGCGCGCCGATGACATCCCAGCGATCGGGACGAAACCCGTCGACGGCCATGCCCCACGCCAGCGATCCGGCGACGAACACGCCGCCGTAGGCGGCCAGGATGCGGCCGAAGTTCGCGTCCGGCTGGAGAGTGGCGACGAATCCGTACAGGCCCAGCGCGATGATGCCGGCCCCGATCCACAGCACACCGCGCTGCTCGCGTACGCCCTGCCAGATCAGCCATGCCCCGCCGATCTCGGCGAGCGCGGCCAGGGCGAACAGCACCAACGAGCGGACGATCGTCATGACCGGTAGTACAGCGCATCCCCGTGAGAGGGTTTGCGCCGGGTCGACGCCGATGTCGTCATAGCTCAGCAGTCGCAGCCGCTCCCGCCGCAGTCACAGCCTTTCTCGGTGGCAGTCGCACGCGAGGCGCGGCGGCGATGCAGCCGCCATATGCCGCCGGCGGCGGCGATCAGCAGCACGGCCATGGCCGGCAGGGTCTGCTTGGCCAGGGCGGCGCCGGAGATGGTGAGGGGAACAGCGGTGGTCGTGATGGGTGCTCACGTGGTCAGTTCTCATTGGAGGCGCGGCTTGCGGCCAGATCGGCGAACGGCAGTGGGCAGTCGGGGCAGGTGCAGTTGGTCAGGTTGTCGCACCCGGCGCTGACCACCTGGGTCAGTGCCTCCCGGATGGTGGTCAAGTCGGCGATTCGTGCGTCCACCTCGGTGATCTTGGCCAGGGCGCGGGCGCGGAGGTCCGGGGTGGGGTGGCCGGGCCGGCCGGTGTCGATCAGCTCGGCCACCTCCGCCAGGGTGAAGCCGAGCCGCTGGGCGGCTTTGATCACGGTCAGCAGGGTGACGGTTTCGGGCGGGTAGGCGCGGTGCCCGCCGGGGCTGCGCGCCGGTTCGGCGATCAGCCCGCGGCGTTCGTAGTAGCGCAGGGTCTGGAGGTTGATTCCGGCCTGCTCGGCCACCTGTCCGCTGCGCAGGTACGGCCCGTCGATGTCCTGTCTCACGCTGATCGCCCCGCTGCGGCGGGTGCGTTCGCGCGGCTGTCCTCGAAGGCAGGCCCGGCCTCCACCAAATGCGCGGCTCCAGGGGCCGGCAGCGCGCGCAACTCTTCACGCGTGATGCGATCCATCACTTTCCGTCCCTTGAGGGCTTGGAGGGGCGTCTTCGTCATGCGGAGGCCGCCGCGCCCGCGCGGGCCTGCAGCGCGTCCAGCACCTCGGCCTGCTCCGGCGGCACCGCCACCTCCAGCGCCAGGCTTCCGGCGGAGATGGCGAGGGTGAAGGTGAAGAACGAGCAGCAACTGTTCTCCCGCGCCGTCAGCTCGGCGGCGTGGGCGGCATTGTCCGGGGTGAAGACGAGCTCCAGGCGTAGCCGGGTGTGTTCCGGCCGGGACAGGGCCTGCACCGCCTCGGCGAACAAGGCGTCGAACTCGGCCACCCGCAGTGGCCGCTCGGCGGTGGGCAAGGTGCAGGCTGAGGGCACCCATTCCTGGTCAAGGGCAATGTCGTGAGTCATGCCTCGACGGTAAGCCTGTACCTAGGTATCGGATGCAAGCCCCCGAGCGACCTTTGTGCGTTTCGGCCGACGGGGCTCCGATTTGCCGGCGGGTGTCGCTGTGCGAGGTGCGTGCGGCGGGCACAGGTATGGGGTCCACGGCGCGCAGGTCTGCCGGGTGTCCGACTTGCGAGGCTGCCATGGCGGCGCTGGTCGGTGAGTTCGTCCACAGTCGGGCAAGCACGTGGAAGTCGCCGAGGCTCGGGGTCAGTGTGCGAGCCGGTCTCGTACCGCGTTTTCGATGAGGACGGGAAGATATGCGTCCGTGCCGGGTGTGGCAGCGCTGGCGGAGGACCGCAGGGCGTTGCTGGAGCTGGCGCGGAAGGTGCTGCCCGAGGCGGAACGGCCATCAGGGGCTGTTTGAGCCCTTGAACGTGGCTATTGCCTCAGCGCGCCTGCGCCCGGCGAGTCTTGGACTCGTCTTCAACGTCCGGCCGGGAAATCGTCATACGCGGGGTGTGAACTGGTTCAGGTCGTAGATGCGGAGCGTCTTTTCGATGTCGGCGACCTGCGCGACGATGCCGGTGAAGCCGGCCGCGCCGAAGCGGCGGTGTTCCTCGTCCTCGAAGGTCTCGGCCATCTGGACGAATTCCCTGGGCGGGATGACGTCCCGCATGGCGGGGAAGACGACGGTGTCCTCGCGGGCCTCGTGTGGCTCGTACATGCGGATGAAGGCGGCCAGGTTCGTGACCAGGTCGCGACGGGACTGCTGGGGTGTGGGTTTGGCGGTGGCGTTCAGGATGCGGCCGGTCAGGACGCGTCCGCGCTGGTGCTGCTGGAGCAGCACCGAGACGGTGTCGGTGAGTTTGCCGGCCTTGACCAGGCGCGGGAAGACGTACCGTTCTTCGAGTCGCTCGTGGTATTCCTCGATGAAGGTTCGGATGATGCCGGCCCCGGCGTGCAGGGCTTGTTGGGGGACCTGTTCGCCGGCGTTGATCCGGCGGATGCCCTCCCGGTAGATCAACAGGACGCGTTTGAGGACCCCGTGTTCCCTCATGAGGTCCTCCGGCGGCGTGACCGGCACCTCTTGCGTCTGCTCCTGGCTGGGGGCAGGTGTGGGCGTTGCGGCGCTGCCGGCTTGTCGTGAGGTGCCGCATCCGGTCAGCACCGCCGAGCCGCAGGCCAGGGCGATGGGCAGGCCGATCATTTCGCGGCGGCGCACGATCGGTGTTTCGCGGTCGGCCCTTGCTTCGTCCATGGCGTTCGGCACTCCGTCTCCTGGCCAGTCCGACGCGGTCCGGCTGGACGGCATCACGCCGGATGCCTGCCCGGTCGCCGGTGATCCGATGCGATGACGTGGGTAATGCTTGCCTCGGCTTGGCCGGTCGCGCGTTGGCCGCCGGGTGTGGGCCCGACAGGGATGAAGCTCACCGGTTCTACGAGATGATCTGCCAGGGGCGCATGATCTCGTTGTCCTCGTGTTCCAGCATGTGGCAGTGCTGGATGTAGGTGGCGGGGAACGCGGTGCCCGTGCCGGGGATGCCGTCGATGGGCGGGGGAACGTCGAAGCGCAGGACGATCCGGGTGACCATGCCGGGAAGGGTGACGACGGTGTCCTTCCAGCCCTCCTCCTCGGCTGCCGGGGGCGTCACCGGGCCGTTGAGGTGGCGGGCGAGGGCGGGTTTGGCCGCAGGCGGGCGTCCCCGCGCGATCCAGGCCTGGTACGCCTTCAGGTAGGCGGGCGCGTCGAAGCGCTGCCGGTTGAGGAGTTGGAACTGGACGAGGTGCACGTGCATGGGGTGGCCGTCGCCGGAGGTGTTGATGTACTCCCAGATCTCGGTGGTGCCCACCCTGGGGAAGTCCTCGATGGGGTCGTCGAAGAGCCGTTGGTTGATGGCCAGGTGGGTGGATTTGTGGTGGGCGTCGCGGTCGGCGGTGATGACGAACTGCCGTCGGGGCAGGCCGGACGTGGGCCGTAGTGGTGTGATCGGCCGCAGCGACAGCCGTTCCGGCGGCGCGCTCGGGTCGGGGCCCGAGAGTTTCTTGCTCACCTGGAGCTGCATGATCTCGGGCATGGGGACGTTCATCCCGCCCTGCGGGAAGGGGGTGGCGGCGTCGTTCATCATGGTGATTTGCGAGACTTGTGGCGCGTCGGTGAGGTCGAGGATGAGGTCCGCCCGCATCGCCGGGCCGAGCAGGAGGCTGGTCAGCCGCAGTGGGGCGGCGCGGAAGCCGCCGTCGGTGCCGATCAGCCAGAACGGCCTCCGCGTGCCGCCATCCTGGAACCACAGGTGGAAGAAGCGCTGGTTGGAGCCGTTGAGGAGGCGCAGCCGGTAGCGGCGCGGCTCGACGGCCAGGTACGGGTAGGCCTTGCCGTTGACCACCGGGACGGCGCCGAAGAAGTTCGGATTCCACTTGGGGTGGTACGGCGTTGGCCCCCTGTCGGGGTAGGACAGGGCGCCGCCGGAGGTGAGGTTGCGATCCTGCAGGACCAGCGGCACCTCGTAGTCGCCGGACGGCAGCGGCAGGCCATCTTCGAGCGAGTCGCGGATCAGATAGAGGCCGGCCAGCCCGGCGTAGATGTTCAGCCTGGTGATGGCCATCGCGTGGTCGTGGTACCAGAGCATGGTGGCCGGCTGACGGCTGGTGTAGGCGTAGACGGTCTCGTTGGGGCGGGCGCCCTGAAGGCTGGCGTAGGCGGGGCCGTGCAGGCCGTCCGGGGTGAACCACGCCTCGGGATGGCCGTCGGACTGCGGTGGGTTGAAGGCGCCGTGCAGGTGAGGGACGGCCCAGACGTTCCTGCCCGAAGGGAAGTCCTGCGGCATCCGGCCACCGGGCGGGTCGGGCGGGTCCCCGGGAACGTTGCGCCACAAGGTGACGTCGACCGCCGGCTGCAGGAGGTGCGTGGTGGGCAGATGGTTGCGGAAGCGGACCACCACCGGGCGGTTCCGTCGCGCTACCAGCGTCGGCCCCAGGTAGCCCAGGCCGATCGGTCCGTCTTCGCCCGCGGCCCAATATCCCCAGGCCTGCCCGGCCGGCAGGTCACGGTGGAAACGCCAGGGAGCCTGCAGCATCGTCAGCTCGTAGTAGTCCGCCCCGGGGTATGCCGACCGCTGCGGCTCCGGTATCGGCAGGCGCGGCACCGCGTCGACGTACTTGGCCAGGGGCATCTCCCCATCGAGCGGCGTGGCGCGACTCAAGCCGGTGACGGCCACCCCCGCACCCACGGTCACGCGTGCGAATTGCCTCCTGGTCAACTCCACCGTGCTCACCCCCTCGCCATCGCGGCACCGTCGGCCTATCCCACTTGTCAGGGTCTGTTACTTTCCGTAGCCTGCTGACTACTTCCCCTCATGCGGACATGCATCCAAAAGTGCGCATCACGGTCACACGGCTCGCAGGGTCTCGAACTTAGGCGGGTTGCTTGATCGCCCGTCGTAGGCCGTATGTGGCGGCGCCAACGGTCAGCACCGCTACTCCCGCGATCACTGAGGAAAGCGGCAAGGCGAAAGCGAGAATCAAACAGCCGGCCAAGCCGACGGCGGGTATCAGCGGCACGGGGCGGCCCTCGCCGGGTGTGAGGGTCCAGGCGCTGGCGTTGGCGATGGCGTAGTAGACCAGCACGCCGAAGGAGGAGAAGCCGATCGCGCCGCGCAGGTCAGCCGTACCGGCCAGGATCGCCACGATGACGCCGATGACCAGCTCGGCGCGGTGGGGGACCTTGAAGCGGGGGTGGACGGCGGCCAGCGCGTGCGGCAGGTGCCGGTCGCGGGCCATGGCCAGCGTGGTGCGGGAGACGCCCAGGATCAGCGCCAGCAGCGAGCCGGTCGCGGCCACCGCCGCGCCCACGCTGACCAGCGGCGCCAGGGCGGGCAGCCCGGCGGCGCGAACGGCCTCGGCCAACGGAGCGGTCGCCCGGCCCAGACCTGTGCTGCCCAGCACGGTCAGCGCCGCCACCGCGACCGCTGCGTACACCACCAGGGTCAGGCCGAGCGCGAGCGGGATGGCCCGGGGAATCGTACGGGCCGGGTCGCGGACCTCCTCGCCCAGCGTGGCGATGCGGGCATACCCGGCGAAGGCAAAGAACAGCAGACCTGCCGCCTGCAGCGTCCCGGCGACAGTGGCACCAGGGGCCACATCCAAGCGTGTGGCGTCCGCGGCACCGGAGGTGAGGCAGACGATCGCGACCGCGGCCAGCACGGCCACCACCACGGCGACGATCGCCCTGGTCAGCCAGACCGTCTTGTGCATCCCGGCGTAGTTGACCGCGGTGAGCGCCACTACGGCGGTCACCGCGACAGCGTGCGCGTGCTCCGGCCAGAGGTAGGAGCCGACGGTCAGCGCCATCGCCGCACACGAGGCTGTCTTGCCGACCACGAATCCCCATCCGGCCAGGTAGCCCCAGAAGTCCCCTAGCCGCTCGCGCCCGTAGACGTAGGTGCCGCCGGAGGCGGGATAGCGCGCGGCCAGGCGAGCCGAGGAGGTCGCGTTGCAGTAGGCCACCACCGCGGCGAGCGCCAGCCCGAGCAGCAGCCCCGAACCGGCCGCGCGGGCCGCCGGCGCGAAGGCGGCGAAGACGCCGGCGCCGATCATCGAGCCGAGTCCGATGACGACCGCGTCGGCCAGGCCCAGGCGGCGCTCCAGTTGCCCCTGACCGGTGGGGGCGGGTGTGCCTGCCACGGCGACCTCCCATGGGAACGGATCCCGGTATCGGGTCACGAGACTGCTTGGCTGGGGGCGCGGCGTTGTGCACGCCGACGAACAGCATCCCGGACGCGGTGGACTCTGATCTCGGTGCGTGCGGTGAGCCGGTCGGTGGCCGACGGGCTCACCCATGGGGCATATGGCTTCGGGCCCGTTGTTCAGAGGCGTCGCTCAGGACGCGGGCCGATGGGCTGGCTGGAACAGTTCGATCAGGTTGCCGGCGGGGTCGGCGAGCAGGATCTGGCGCCCGCCGGGGCCGGAGACCACGTCGCTGTGGAACGACAGGCTCGCGTCGCGCAGCCGGGCGATCTCGGTGTCCAGGTCGTCGACGATCAGGTGGATGCGGTTGCGGCCCGCGCCTGCGGCCTGGTCGGGGGTGGCACGGGCACCGGAGCTGGTGGGCCCGGACAGCAACAGCCGCAGCGGCCCGCGTACCACGTCGGCGAAAGCGGGCGCCGCGCTGAAGTTAAGGGTGAAGCCGAGGTGAGTGGTGTAGAAGTCGATGGCCGCTTGGACGTCGTCGACGATGTAACGGACACTGGCGACCTGGTCGGCTGCTGTCATGGCTGGACCTCCCGGTGCGGGGTGGGCAAAAGGATGGGTTGCAGGTATCGGATGCGGCGGTCGATCTCCGCGGCTGTACGGTCGAAGGCGGGATAGCTGTCCCGGGCCGTGTTGTCGCCGTTGGCGGCGGCGGGGTCGGGGATGCTCCAGTGCAGGCGTTGCGGGTGGTCGTCGAAGTCGCGGCAGACCTCGCGGACCTTGTCGCACAGGCTGATCACATAGTCGAAGGGGCGGCCGGTCATCGTGTCCAGGTGCCGTGGGCGCTGGTCGGCGATGTCGATGCCGTACTGCCGGCGCAGCACCCGCACGGCGTTGGGGTGCAGGTGCGTTTTGGGGTGACTGCCGGCGCTGGTCACCTCGGCGCGGTTGCCGACGCGGTGGCGCAGCAGGGCCTCGGCGATGGGTGAACGGGCGCTGTTACCGGTGCACATGAACAGCACAGAAGGCACCGCCGATGTTCCTGCCGCTTTCGCCGGCTCGGCGGGGAGCAGACGCAGCGCGGGATGCAGGGCGGCACCGGCGGCGGCCATTGCGTGCGCACATTGCTCCAGGTCCAGGTGGTAGTAGCTGTCGCGGCCGTCGAAGCTGCTGCGGCGGGCCTCGACCAGCCCGGCCGAGCGCAGGAGCCGCAGATGATAGGAGACCAGGTTCTGCGGCTGGCCGAGCAGGGTGACGAGTTCCCGCACGCGCAGATCGCTGCGCGCCAGTTCGCTCAGGAGCTGCCAGCGCACCTCATGGGCGGCCAACCGGACGAACGGCGGCGGAACAGCTTGACCGGGCACCATGCTCTGGATAATACATCAAACTGGTTTGATGGAATTTGGTGGGTGCGCTGACATCACCGAGGACCGTTCATCGCAGGCCGCAGCGTCAGTTGGTGGCCTGTAGCAGCAGGGCCAGGTCCTCCGGGTCACTTGGCCGATCGCCTCACGCCGGTCACGTCGGCGTACGGCGAGGACGAACGTGGCGACATGGTTAGCGGTGTGCGGCCAGGGCCACGGCTGGGAGATGACGTGCGCCCGTTCCAGGTGCCGCCAGCGCGCCGCATCGTCGGTGGTGGTGCGGGCGGCGCGCATCTCGAAGCGGTAGGCGGCGGGCATCGGGCGGGCATCGGGCGGCCGATCATAGGGAACCCTCTGAGATAGGCGAGCAGCAGCCGTCGGTGCAGGCGCCGGCCGCGATCGGCAGGAGTGTCCTGCCTGCCGGGGCGAGCGGTGCGGCGACCGGTTGCGGAGTCGGCTGCGGGGCTGTACGCGCGGTGCGGATCGCGGCGGCCATCTTGGGATACATCCGGCCGAAGACCGGCCGCCGTACGGTCGTCTTCACCATGGTCGTCACCAGGTGACGGGCAGGGCGGTGAGGCCGCCGGTGAGCACGTTCGGGTTGAAGGTCAGCTCCTCCACCGCGCAGCCGAGCTTCAGGGTGGGGAAGTGGGCGACGAGCTGGGAGAAGACGACCTGCAGCTCGATGCGGGCCAGTGGCGCGCCGATGCAGTAGCGGGCGCCGTGGCCGAAGGTCAGGTGCGACGCCGGCGGCCGGTCGAGATTGAAGCGGTCGGGGTTGGCGAAGACGGCGGCGTCGTGGTTGGCCGCGCCGGTGTCCAGCAGCACCAGGTCCCCGGCTCGGACGTGGGCTCCGGCGATCTCCAGGTCGGTGCGGGCGTAGCGGGGGATGCCGCTGCCACCCAGACCAGGCGCGCGCAGAATCTCTTCCACGGCAGCGTCGATCCGGGATGGGTCGTCCACGAGGGCCTGCCACTGGCCGGGGGTGGTCAGCAGCCACAGCGCACCGTTACCGATCACGGTGACCGTGGTCTCGTGCCCGGCGAACAGCAGAGTCATGCCCATCGCGGCGGCATCGTCGTCGCTGACGCCGTCGGTGGCGGCCAGCCGGGAGATCACATCGGCGTCCATTTCCCCTGCGGCGCGCTTGCGGGCCACCAATTGCTGCCCGTAGCTGAACAGTTCGGCCAGCCCCTGCTCGGAGCGGGCCCGGTCGGTGATGTCGGCGGCAGCCTGCGTCCAGGCGCGAAACTGCGCCCGGTCCTCGAACGGGACGCCGAGGAGTTCGCAGATGACCGCGATCGGCAGCGGCAGGGCGAGCGCGGCGTGCAGGTCGGCAGGTGGACCGGCGGCGGCCATCTCGTCCAGCAGGTTCGCCGTGAGCGTCTCGACCCGGCCGCGCAGCGCGCGCATGCGCTTGGGCGAGAAATGCGGCTGCAGCAGCGAGCGCATCCGCCGGTGGTCGGCCTGCTCGGTGTCGAAGTCGCCCAGCGGGCCGCCGAACAGTGCTGACTCGCCGGTGCGGGAGGCGCGCTCGGGCTCGCGGTGGGCGCGGCCGAGCCGGTCGTCATCCAGCAGAGCGCGTACCTGCTCATAGTCGGTCACCAGCCAGGCCGGGTCGCCGACGGCGGTGCGGATGGCGTGGATCGGGCCTTGGGCCTGCAGCCGGCGCAGCAGCGGCGCCGGCTGCATCGGGCCGGGCTGCTGGAACGGCAGCCGGACGGGTTCGGACACGACTCCCCCCAAGAGGTAGACGCAGATTTGTATACTTCGATGTCTAAAAAGCTACATGTATACTTCTGCTTCTACAAGTGGAGGTGGGATGAGCAACCCCGAAGCAGGCGGTACCGGCTCTGAGGCCGTCCCGACTTCACCGGTGCGGCGGCTGCGGCGCGCCGAGCGGCGTGAGCAGATCCTGGACGCCGCCACCCGCGCCTTCGCCCGCGCCGGCTACGCCGCCACCGGCCTTGACGACATCGCCGCCGAGGCCGAGCTGACCCGGGCGATGCTGTATCGGCACTTCGACTCCAAGGCCGACCTGTACCGAGCCGTGCTCGACCGGGCGTGCGTGCGGCTGGCCGAGGCCACCGGCACCGACGACTTCGACGAGCGCGCCCTCCCTGCCCTCGTGCGCGCTGCCGCGGCCGACCCCGACGGCTTCAGGCTGCTGTTCCGCTACGCGGCCCGCGAGCCCGACTTCCGCGAACTGATCGACTCCATGACCTCCGCTTCTCGTGAGGTCGCCCGCCGCAACCTGGCCAGGAAGATCCCTGCGGGCCCTTGGCTGGACTGGGCCGCGAACCTGATCCCCACCCTGACACTCGAGGCCGTCATCGCCTGGCTGGATGCCGGCCAGCCCGACCCCGACCAGGCCGCTCGGCGCATCGATCAGGCCGTACACGGTGTCATGGCCGCCGCCCAACCTTGAGCCGTCCGGCAGCGGGTCACCGCGTACGGCCATGATCGGCAGTGATCGGTTCCGATCAGGTCTCGGAACACGTGACTGGATTGGGCGGATCAGCGCTTGAAAGTCCGCAGCAGGGTCCTCTTTACGGGCCAACGCTCCCACGCGGGGACGTCGGACAGCTGGAAAGCATCGAAGGGAGAGAATCGCTCGGCAAAGCGGTGGGGCGAGGCGATGGAAGAGCCGGATAACGGTGTTCTCAGATCGCGCCCAAGGTCATCAGTGCTGCATACCTGGGTCAGCACCGCCGGAGGTCCACTGATCGCCATCCCCCAGTCCGAGCTGAACACGTGGGCGGGTGTCAACGACAACGATGGTCCCGTCGAGACCTGGGGAGACTACGGCCGCGCCTGCGCCGTTGAGGGCTACATCGGTACCGTCACCGTTGGGGCGCGGCAAGCCCTTGTTCTCGGCGACGACCTGAGCCCCGGGGTACTCCGCGTCTGTGCCGGTCGTAGGAGCCTTAGTGCGGCATTGCCCGAGCGTGCTGCCCAGAAAGGGCCGCCCATCGCTCAACATCACGTACCTGGCCACCTGGCGGCCATGCGGAATGCTCGCTCACCTGCACATCCCTCCAGCCGCCATCGTTCGCATGGGGCACGGGCAGTTTTGCTCCGCCGCGCTCAACGAGAACGAGGGCCGTCGCTATGAAGCCCTCCATGAGTGAGTGCAGGATGGGATGGTTCGAACGCTCGTAGCGCTCGATCAGCGCACTCACGAAGGCCGCGAAGGCGGGCAGGTCAACCTCACATTCGTCGCTCACCATAGGGCCGAGCCCCGTCGGCAATCCTGTCTCGGGGGCAAGCGCTTCCGCTGATCGCATGAACAGGCCGGCGACTCCGTTCGAGGGGTTCCAGAGGACTTGATCGCCAACCTGGAAGTACTGGCTCATGTTCTCCTCACGTTCCACCGCGTCCGCCGTTCGGGCCGCGGCGTTGGGTCCGAAGGTTAGCGTTTCCTACGCATCCCCGGGTATCGTCGCGGGTCCATCGCAGTAACCCGGACGAGCTGTCAGGACGGACTCGGTCATCCGATCTCACCTTCTGCGGGAGGCAGGGCAGCACGCGGGCGATCTGGCAGGCTGGCAGGAGGAGGACAGCAGAAGCGGCGGGACGGAGACGAGCGCGTGGCCGGTTGGAGCGCGATGGCGGGGATGCACGACTTCGTCGTGCCCGACGAGGGGGCGGCGCAGGTGTTCGCCGAGCGGCTCGCGGCGTACGGGTTCCCCTGCGTTTTCGCCCGTCCGCACCCGGACGGCGGCTGGCTGGTGATGGCGCTCGACGAGGGGCCCTACCCGGTCGACACCGTGGGTCACCGGCAGATCGAGGCGGTGAGCCGGGAAGCCGCGGCGATCGCGCGGATGCATGGCGGCCGGCCCAGTGGCGGCAGCCGGTTCGACGTCAGCAGGATGGCCGAGTATCGCAGCTGGACCGCCCCGATCGAGGTGAAGGGGACGAAGGCGCGTCCGCCGGTCCCGGAGGTCACCGTCGTTCCGGCGCCACCGCTGGCACCACTGGCGCTCACACCGGACTTCGCCACCCCGGGGATCGTGGAGCTGGCCGGTCTCGACGACGTGCCGTGGGGCGACCTGGAGCATGCGCACGGCTCCGCCGACGACGTCCCCGGCCTGCTGCGCGAGCTGGCGGACGGGACGGGGGAGTGGGACGAGGTCCTCGACGAGTTGTTCGGCGACGACCTGCTGCACCAGGGCGACTGCTATGAGGCCACCGCCCCCGCGCTGCCGTTCCTCACCGAGCTGATCGTCGCCGACACGGTGCCCGCGCGTCAGCGCCGGGACCTCTATCTGTGGCTGATGGTCGCCGGTGGCCGCCGCAACGACAACCTGGTCGCGTTCGCCGACCTCGCGCTGGACGAGGGGGAGCCACTCCTGTCGGGTGCATGGACCGAGGAGGTGTTCCGGACCGTCGGCGACCAGGTTCCGGTGCTGCTGGACCGGTGGGACGCCGAGCCGCCGGGAATCCGTTTCGTGCTCGCGGTCCTTGCCGCGCAGCATCCCGGGCACGGTGTGCGGGCCGCCGACCGGATCGCTGCGTTGGCCGCCGAGCTCGACGGGACGCGGCAGGGTGCGTACCTGCGGCTCGCCGTGGAACTCGTGCACGGCCGCGACGCGCAGGCGCTGGCTCTCGCCTCCGAGATCATCGACTGGGCGGATCACCTGGAACCGAAGTGGCTGGAGGCCCCGGGCGTGCCCGACGGCATCAAGGCGGCGCACGTGCTGGCCGAGGGCGCGCTCCGCACGATCGAATAGCGGCATCGCTCCTGGTCACCAGCATGTACGGCCTGGCCACGTGATGCTCGAATGTGATGGGTGGCGGCCCATTGTGGCCGCTGTGCCGCCGGGTGGTGTTGTAGACATTGGCGATCCAGGTAGCGATCTTCATGCGAGCCTCGGCTTTGGTAACGACACACCGGTGTCGGACTCTCTCGGAGGCCGTGCTTTCGCGAACACCGGCGTACTGCTCCCACGCGCTCCCTCAAGGCACATTAGTGTTGCCGCGTCGCCACCATGACGCCATCTGTCACTGAGCGGAGCCATCCGGATACTTAGGGATCGGTCGCGATCCACGCCGTTCGATCCGGGAGGTACACCTGTGACCCGCTCTCTGCACGAGTCCAACGTCGCTGCCCTGTTCGCACTGCTCGACAGCACTGGCGACGGGCAGATCGCTGCCGATGACTTCAAGCGCATCGCGGACAGGGTATGTGCCGCGGTGGCCCCTGACCCGGGCTCGCGTCAGCATCAGGCCATTCAGCAGTTGTGCGCGGACTGGTGGGAACACATCCGCGAGGACGCCGACCTCGATGGCGATGCCGCGGTGAGCGAGGCGGAGTTCGCCCAGGCGGTGGACCACTTGGTCGCGAGCCATCCGCAGTTCCAGCAGATGACCAGCGCGTTGTCGTGCGCCGCCTTCGATGCCGCCGACACCGACGAAGACGGGTTCATCTCAGCGCCGGAACTCGATCACTTCTTCAGCGGGATGGGTATCCCCCACGAGGTGGCCGAGGGTGCTTTCGCCCAACTGGACACCGACGGCGACGGCAGGATCTCCCGCCAGGAGTACGCCGAAGGCGTTTGGGTGCTGCTCACAAGTGAAGACCCCGTTGCCCCTGGATCGGCGATCCTGGGGCAGACGGGTGCGGGCTGAGCTCTCCCGCTGCGGGTTGCGGCCTGGTCAGTAAGGTTGGCTGCCACGATCCATAACCGGTCGAGCTCGTACGGCGCGTACCCGAAAAGATCGCCTAGCCGCACGCCACGGTCCCGTTCTGGCGGGACCGTCGGCTCGGCCTACGCAAGTTCGGACCTTGCAGGCCCGTCACCAGCGGAAACGCGGTGACGGGCCGCTCGCTTTGTGTCCGGCCGTCCACGGCCGCCGCCGGCACAGGATCGCCCCCACAGGCGTACGTTCCGGCCATAACGCGTGTAGGTGGGGTCACCTCCACGAGGTGGGGCATGCTCGCCACTTAACCGAATTCGTGGAATTTTCCGGCATGTACCTGACTATGATCACAACAATTTCGGCTCCACGAAGATGAGGTGTGCATGAAGCGAGCGAGGGTGCGCAGCGCCGGTGTGGTGGCGCTGGCCCTGGTCAGCCTGGTGGGGGTCGGCTCCACTGCGCAGGCCGAGGTGGACCCGGCGGTGAGCTCCTGCGAGCTGGCCTTCTGCCTGTACGAGCACGACAAGTTCAAGGGCGCAGAAGAGGAGTTCATGTTCGAGGGCTGGGGCCTGTGCTACAACGCACTCAAAGTGAACAACAAGGCGAGCTCCATGCGGAACAACAGCGCCGCCAGGGTGCAGTTCTACAACTCCGCCAACTGCTCCGGCGCGTACGGCTACGCGGCGAAGCCGTCCTCCTCGGACGGCGACCTGACGAACAACGGGTTCGACAACAAGACCAGCTCCGTCAGGTACGTCAGGCCGTAAGGCCCTGAACCGCTCGCAGGACACCGAGTTCGGTACCCGGCCCCGCGGCCGATCGGAGGAATCAGCGTGTCTGTTCGGCTGCGGGGAGCGGTCGGGGTGCTCCTGACCGCGGCGACAGCCGCCTGTTCGACGGCGGCGGCGACGGAGCCGCGGATTCCGGTGCCGACGCCGGGGGTGGAGGCGCGCGAGCTCTCGATCCCCTTCGACCAGTACAACTTCTCCCCGTCGGACATCGGCATCCTTGAGGGCGCCGAAGAGCTTCTCATCCGCGACTGCATGCGGCGGCGGGGCATGGCGTGGGAGGTGCTGCCGCAGAGCGCGGCGGAGGACGTGGAGCCGGCCAACCGCCGCCGCTACGGTGTCGTCGAACCGGAGATCGCTCGCCTCTTCGGCTATCACAACCCGCCGGACCGCCCGACCGTGGCCAGGCGCGCCGCCGCACGTGCCGGCCGGATGCGAAGCCTGTCGGCGAAGGAACGGCAGGCGGCGTACGGCGAGAAGGACGGCTGCCTGAAACAGGCGCGGGACCACCTGGAGCAGGGCACCCCGCAGGTCGACGAGGCCCTGTTCAACAGGCTCATCTCGGAGACCTTCGAGCGCTCTCAGGGGGATCCGGAGGTCGTCCAGGTTTTCCGGGCCTGGAGCACGTGCATGCGGGAGCAGGGCCGGCAGTACGCCGACCCGCTCGCCGCCATCACCGACCGGCAGTGGATGAAGGGCGGCCCCGCCTCCCAGGAGGAGATCCGCGCGGCGCAGGCGGACGTGGGGTGCAAGGCGCGGACCGACCTCGTCTCCATCTGGTCCGCCGTGGAGAAACGCATCCAGGACGATGCCGTCGCGGCTCACCCCGCCGAGTTCCATGCGCTTCAGGAGACCAAGGATCGGCAGCTCGCGGCCGCCCGCGCCGTCCTCGCCCGCGGCTGACCGGCACCTCGTGCCTGCCCTTGGGCCGCGCAGGCCGGCGAGGCGGCTGGGACGGTCGCCGTCACAGTCCCCGCGGCTCGGAATGCCTCACGCTGATCACGCATGGCCGACCTGAGCAATGGCCAGGCTGCTGACGAGTGGTAGCCACCGTCCCCCGCCCGACAAACCTTGCGGCGACCTACCAGAACTTGTAGGTATGCCCGAGAATGTCCGCTATGGGTTCCGCGTTGATCTTGGCCAGTCTGCCGTTCGCCATCGGCATCGTCATGCTCGGCCTGGGTCTCAGCCTGACGCTGGACGACTTCCGGCGGGTGGGCCAGTATCCGAAGGCGGCCGTGGTCGCACTGCTGTGCCAGATCGTGCTGCTGCCGGCGATCTGCTTCGGCGTGGTGCTCGCCTTCCGGCTTCCGCCGGAGCTGGCGGTCGGGTTGCTGCTGGTCGCGGCGTCGCCCGGTGGCCCCGCGGCCAACCTGTTCAGCCACCTGTTCGGTGGGAACGTCGCGCTGAATGTCACGCTCACCGCGATCAACTCGGTGCTGGCGGTGGTCGTCCTGCCGATCGTGGTGAACCTCTCGGCCGGGTACTTCTTGCCCGATGGGGCCGCCCTCGGGCTGCAGTTCGACAAGATACTGCAGGTCTTCGTGATGGTGCTCGTACCGGTCGCGATCGGGATGCTCGTGCGCGCATGGGCGCCGGAGGCGGCGCGGCGGCTCAACCTCCCCGTCCGGGCGCTGTCGGTCGTGGTCCTGGTCGGGGTCATCTACGCCGTTCTGTACGCGGAGCGGGAGAACCTCGTCGGCTATTTCGTCTCGGTCGGGCTCGCCGCGTTGGTCTTCAACATCGTGAGCCTGCTGATCGGCTACGGCGTGCCGCGCCTGGCCGGCGTCGACCACCGCGCGGCCACCGCGGCCGGGTTCGAGATCGGCATCCACAACACCGGGCTCGCCATCACGATCGCGCTGAGCCCGACGCTGTTGAACAGTGCCGAGATCGCCATCCCGGGCGCGGTGTACGGCATTGTCATGTTCTTCACGGCGACCGGATTCGGCTGGTTGATCAGGAGTCGAGCTCGATCGAGCTCGATGGCATCCACAGATCCAACGTGACGGTGTGGCCTGAGCGCGGTCAAAGCTCGGTGAGGAACTTCTCGGCGCGCCGGGCGAAGAGGTGGGACCCGCGTTCGTCGGACCGGTCGCGGGCCGTTTCGGCAGCGGCTCGTACGACTTCGGCCGGTTCGCCGCGGGCGTGGAGCAGGCGCGCCCGCAGCAGCAGGACCAGTCCTTCGGCGTAGCGTTGGCCGTAGGCCTCGAGGGCCTGGTCCGCTCGGTCGAGGGCGATGCCCGCCTCGTCCGGCATCCCGGCGGCCAGCCACATCTCGGCGATCAGCGCGTGGTGGTACGCGACGCCCCATCGGGGCGGGTCGACCAGCGTCCCGGTCAGGAGCTGGTCGGCCTCCGCCGCGATACCGGCCGGGTCATCGCCTGTGAGGGCACGGGCCCAGTACCAGTTCAGGCGTACGTAGTGCTCCTGCTGGACGGCGGCGCGGCCAGCGCCCACGGCCATCCACCGCTCGATCGTGCGTATCACCCAGGCCGCGTCACCGGCCATCGAAGCAATGATCGTGGTGTAGTAGGCCCAGGTCGCGACCGCATACGAGTCGTCGGGGCCGTTCCACTTGTCGATCATGGTCTCCGCCGTCCCGGCGTCACCGTGCAGTGCCGTTATGACGGCCTGCCAGCCGGGCCACTCACCCGAGACGTCACGCCGGATCGGGGTCTCGCTGTGCGCGGAGACAACCCCGTCGAGAAGGGCGGGGTTGTTCTCGCTGAAGCACCGGTATGCCTCGCCGATGTTGCCGATGTCCCACTGGTGCAGGCCCCAGGCTTGCCGGCCGTACACGCGGACGACCGGATCGGAGGACGCCTCCCCTTGCTCGTACAGCCGGCGGACCAGACGAACGCGGTCCCACTCCAGGAAGGTGTAGGCCCCGAACAGGCGAGCGAAGAGGAGGCCGGCGGCCTCCACCTCCCGGCCGAGCGTGCGGGCCAGGTGTTCCGCACGCTCCAGCAGATCGAACGTCGTGCCGCCGAACCCGGCTTGCCGGCGCGGGGCGATGGCGAGCAGCGAGAGGGCGGAGAGCTCGAGTTCCGGGAGCCCGGCGTTCCGCGCGATCTGGGCGGCCGCTTGCAGGTGCCGGTCGGCGGCGGCGAACGCGAGCTTGGTCGTCGCGCGACGACCGGCGCGCTTCAGCGCCTCCACGGTACGAACCGGATCGGCGAGGGGACCGGCGGCGGACAGGTGGAAGGCGAGACGTTCGGTGATGGACTCGTCGTCCGCCTGGCTCTCTTCGAGCGCGTCCGCGACTCGCAGGTGCAGCCGGATGGTCCGCAGCTGCTCCGTTGTCTCCATGATCGATTCGCGGACCAGGTCGTGCGCGAAGCGCCACGAGAACGGGTCCTCCGGCCCCGTTTCGAGCAGGCCCAGCGCGCGCAGCGGTTCGAGGCGTTCGAGGCAGTCTGCGAAGTCGACACCGGCGGCGCGGGCGAGCAGGCCGAGGTCGACCTCGCGGCCGATCAGCGCGGCGACCCGCAGCAGGTCGCGAGCGCTCTCGTCGAGGCCCGCCATCCGATCGCGGACGACGTCTCGCACGGTGGACGGCACCCCGGCCCGGGCCGATGCGTCGCCGTCGCCGAGCGCGCCGCGGTCGCTGAGGAGCCTCGACAGTTCGCGGACGAAGAAAGGATTGCCGGCGGTGCGAACGTGGATGTTGCGGGCGATGTCCGTACCGGGTTCGTGGCCGGTCTCGCGGCGGATGAGTTCGGCCACGTCGGTCAGGCTGAGCGGGCCGAGCTGGATCCTGCGGTGGTTGGGCAGCCGGCTGGCGGCGGCCAGGACCCGCGAAAGGTCGGGGCCGGGGGTGGGCGCGCGGTCGCGAAGGGCGCCGATGATCGCGGTGCCGGCGGGCAGCCGGCCCGCCAGGTGGTTGAACAACTGGAGCGAGGTGGCATCGATCCATTGAAGATCGTCCATGACGAGCAGCATCGGTCGTTCTGCCGAGGTCTGGCCGATAAAGGTGACGACCTGCTCGAACAGGCGGAACTGGGCGCGGCCGCCGGAAACCGGCGGCGCGGCGTCATCGTCCCGAGATTCGAGGAGGCGACCGAGTTCGCTGGCCAGCCACTTCTCGCGCGCCAACGCGGGCAGGCTGTCGAGGACAACGGTGAGCGCCTGCTCCCATGGCCACATCGAGGGTGTTCCGTCGCCTTCCAAACAGGAAGCCCAGACGACGAGCGCGCCACGCCGGTCCGCGGCGGCGGTGGCCTCTTCCAGCAGGCGCGTCTTGCCCGCGCCCGGTTCGCCTTCGACGATGGCGAGCCCGGTGCGGCCGGTGAGCGCCGCCTCGATGGTCTGCCGCAGCACGCCGAGTTCCTCGCCGCGGCCGACCAGGCTCGCCGGTGCGCGGTCACTCTCACTTTCCGTGCTCGTCACCGCCGGCGACGTCGGGGTCTGCGTCAGCACTCGCAGGTGCGCGGCCTGCAGCGCCGGGCCGGGGTCGATGCCGAGCTCCTCGGCGAGGCGGTCACGGACCGCGTGGAACGCTGACAGCGCCTCCGCCTGCCGTCCGGCGGCGCCGAGGGTGGTGATGAGGCCGGCATGTACGGGTTCGTGGAACGGCGCCATCGACGCGGCCAGCTGCAGTGACGGGATCACCCGCTCCGGACGGTGTAACGACACGGCCAGCTCGGCCGCCGCCGCGCAGGCGGCGTAGAACTCGTCGTCCAGGGTGGCCAGGATCGACATCGCGGCCGATCCGTAGGACAACCCGTCACCCGCGGGGCCACGCCAGAGGCCGAGCGCTCTGACGTAGTGGTCGAGCGCCACTTCGCGAGCCTGCTGGGCGAGGGCGGTCTGGGCGGCTTCGAGGAGTTCCCGGAACGTGACGAGGTCCAGCGTGCCGGGGCCGGCGCTGAACGCGTACGTGTTGCCGCGGCGGTGCAGGTACGTACCTGCTGCCCGGGCGGGGACCGCGGGTTCGAGCACCCGCCGCAATGCCCCGATGTACTTCTGGATGAGGTTGAGCGCGCTGACGGGAGCGTCATCGGCCCAGAGCAGGTCGATCAATTCCCTCGTGCTGACCGGATGGCCCACGCGCGCCAGGAGCAGGGCCAACAGCTGCGCCTGCTGCCGGGGGCCGACGTCCAGTTCGGCGCCATCGCGCCACAGCCGCAGCGGACCGAGGACCTGCAGGCGCAGCAAACCGGCACCGGTCGGCGGATCTTCGCCGTCGGGCCGAACGGGATGGGCGGGCCCAGTCACGTCGACTCCCGGATGGACATGACAGATTGGTCCGCTTGCGACCCGCTTCGGGACGCAGCGTGCACCGAGTATATGGGCCCAGGATTGGTCGTAGAAGGGATCCACCTGCCAGGCAGGATCGTCTCAGGCGCTCGTCCAGTTTGGCGGGCGTGCCGGACATCACGGCCGCGGTCACCTGGATACCGCAACCTCCGTCCTGCTCAGTTGCGGCGACGCCGAGGACTTGACCGCGAGTCTGGCGCCACCTTCGGCCGTCTCACCGGCGTCAGCCAAGCGGGTGAGCAGGTGAATGGGGTGTGCCAAATCGGATTCGAGCTTTCTGGCGCCGGCCTGTGCCCACTGACCGCCCGCCCCGGGTGGCGGACCGGTTCAGCCATCCCCACTTCTCCAACTGCTCGGCTCAGTGCGCGGTATTCGATTGGGGCGGTGAGTAGACGCTCCAGGCGTGAAAGGCCAGCCCGATGCCCCAGAAGACTATCGACCACACAGGCCAGAAGTGGTTTCCCGAGTCGTAGAGAGACCAGACCACGACCTGGACCACATTGGACAGCACATAAAAGAGCAGGTGAATCCGCAGACCCCACTTCCGGGCGGTCTCGCTCTTCTTTGTATTCATGCCTGCAGGCTAGGTCGACGTACTTCCCAAAGACTGAATTACCGGGCTCAGCGATCGTCAACTACCGGGATCTATTCTGACCCGCAATTGAGGTGCAAACTGCATACGTTGAAAGGACCACACTATGACGACGACCCGCCGAGCGGTGCTGGCCGGATCCGCCGCGGTCGCGGCCGGCACCCTGCTGGGAACGTCCGAGGCGCAGGCGCAGCCCCGGCCGGAAGCCAAGCCCAAACCCACCGTGGTGCTCGTGCACGGCGCGTTCGCCGATTCCTCCGGCTGGAACGACGTCAGCGCCAGGCTCATCCGCGAGAACTATCCGGTGATCGCCCCGGCGAACCCACTGCGCAGCGTGGCCGCCGACTCCGCCTACCTGGCCTCCATCCTCGCCACCCTCAGCGGCCCGATCGTCCTCGCCGCGCACTCCTATGGCGGGATCGTCATCACGAACGCCGCGACCGGCAACCCGAATGTGAAAGCGCTGGTCTACGTGGCGGCGTTCGCCCCCGACCAGGGCGAGTCGCTGCTGGACCTGCAGACGAAGTATCCGGGAAGCAAGCTCAATGAGGCGGCGCTGGACTTCCGTCCCTACGGTGAGAACCTCGTCGACGGATACATCAAGAAGGAGTTCTTCCACGACGTCTTCGCCGGGGACGTGCCGCGGGCGACCACCGACCTGATGCAGGCCGGCCAGCGGCCCGCTGACGCGCGCACGCTCGGGGAGCCGTCCGGCGCTCCGGCGTGGAAGACCATTCCCTCCTACTACCTCGCCGCTCGGAACGATCAGGTGCTCCCCGTCGCGGCCCAGCGGTTCATGGCGCGGCGGGCCAGAGCACAGGTCCACGAGGTCGGCGCCTCGCACGTCGCGATGATCTCGCAGCCTGCCGTGACTGCCGACCTCATCAAACGCGCCGCGCGCTGACGCCGGATCAGGGCCGTACCGATATCGCCTGACGGCCCGGCGGGCGGCGCCCGCCGCCCGCCCCTGACTCTCCTGGTGCTGATCGGCGTGCCCAGGGGCAACTTGCCGATACTGCTGCCCTGCCTGTTCGGCGCCGGGCGACCATGATGTTCGTGGTTCCCACGGTCCGGCTGACCTACAAGCTCGACCTTTCCGGCAGCCCCGGCTACGACGCCCAGCACATCGCGCGACGGCGGCATCATCGTCGCACTGATGGTCATGCCCACCGAGGCGGGCTGTTCCGGCGCGCCATCGGGCAGAGCCTGCACGTTCTGCCGGCCACGATCGCGTCATTCGCGGGCCCGGCGAACCTTTGTGGGTACCCATGAATTTCGCCAACCGTCCGTGTCACCAGGCGGACCCCCTGCGATCATCGACGACGGGCCGAGCGGCTAGGACCCGTAGAGGTCCGTCTCGCTCAGGACCGGGCTGCTGTCATCGGAGCGTCCCAGGCGGGCCGCGGAACCGAACATGGGTCCACGAGCGCGCTTGATCCCAGCGAACCGTCCAAAACCGATCGGCTTGGGCACGTCGTCGTAGACGGCCTCCATGCCACCCTTGACCGAGTACGTCTCATGCCAGAAACCGGTGCCGCCCGAGTCCCGCAGGAAGTCCAACCACCACTCCCTATGCGGCTCGGACCGGGCAAAGGCGAGCAGCGACGGCAGGTCCCGCCAGTACTGTCGCATCCCCATGTTCATCGGGAAGAACGAGTAGTAAACGGGCTCGTGCAGTAAGAGCCCGTCCGGCTTGCCCGCGACCGACTCACTGATCTTCCGGCCGAAGCTGAAGAAGGTCCGGATCCCGTACAGATGATTCACCCGCATGCCGAGGTACAGGACGATGAGGTCTGGATAGGCGGACAGATCGACGGTCTGCCGGTTCACGCGAGTTGGCATCCAACGCTCCTTTTGGCTCGGGTTACGCATGGGCTGGTCATGTGCCGGCGTGGGCGGGTCGTCGCTTTGATGGAGGCCACGGCGAGCGTAGAAGCGCCTCTTCAGCGCCGGTGCCCAACAGTTCGCGGGTGGCCGAACCATTCGGGGATCAACGTGCCGAAGACCCGCCTGCCCTGAACACCGCCGCGGATGAGGGATCCGGCCGGCAGTGTTCGGCGGGTGGTCGTCATCGTTGTGGCCCCTCCACGCTTGAGTTCGATCCTCAGCAGCCTCAACGTACGAAAGCGAACTTGACTAGCACTGAACGAAACCCGAGAGGAGTGAACGGCGACTTCCCTGTCGGCTGGTGTCCGGACGTAGACCGCGTGGCACAGGGGTCACGTCGTCGGCCATCAGCCGTGGCTTGTGCCCCCGGCACATTTGATTTTGAATTTGTCGAGCCACGCGCCCCGAACGTTCGTTGTCACCTCGCGTTAGGTTGTGCCGGCTTCCGCGGGCTAGGCGCCGGTGATCAGGCGTCGTTCCAGGTCGATGATCGGCTCGATGCTCTGCAGGTCATAATTGCTCAGAATGACGGCCGTCCAGTCCATGTCAAGGTAGATGGACCAGCTCGTCGATATGCCGCCCGCACCGCCTCCGTGGGTGATGATGCGCTGGTTGTTGTAGGTGGCGGCCACAGGCCCGTACGCCTGGAAGGTCTCCCCGCGGAGGGAGTTGCCGGAGGTGTCCGGCTTCAGCGGCTTGGCGGAGATCTTTCCGTTCACGTACAACTCGGTGTAGGGCCGGGCGGTGAGCTTGCCGCCTTGCAGCGCGATCGCGAAGCGTACAAGGTCCGGGGCGGTGGCGAAGCCGTTGCCGCCGCCTGTTCCCATCCATCCCCGGGCGGAGTTGCTGCCTTGGCCGGCGTCGCCGTAGACGGAGCCCTTGTCGAGGTTGCGGACGGCGTCGACGCGCGTGCCGTCCTTTTGATACATGTACGGGTGAGCGATGCGCTTGTCGGTCAGCCACTGGCGGCGGTCGTAGTAGGCGGAGTCCTCCATGCCGGCCGGGAGGAAGATGTTCTGGCGGACGTAGTCCTGGAACGACTTGCCGGAAACCTTCGCCATGAGTTCGCCGAGCAGGGTGTATCCCATGCTGCTGTAGGCCTTCTTCGTCCCCGGGGCGAACTCCAGCTCGAAGGTCTTCAGATTCGTCCAGAAGCTTGCCATCTGCTGCTCGTAGCTGTTGTGGATCTGCTCCGGTGGCGGCTGCTCGCCCGGGCGCCGGGCGTCGCCCAGGCCACTGGTGTGGGTGAGGAGGTGGTGCACGGTGATGCGTTCGGCCATCTCCGCCGGCAGGCCGTCCAGATGCTTGCTCACCAGGTCGTAGAACTTGAGCTTGCCCTGCTGGACGAGCTGCACGACAGCCAGCCCGGTGAACGGCTTGGAGGACGAGGCCAGAGCGTAGATGGTGTCGACCTTGTTCGGGATCTTGCTTTCCTTGTCCGCCCAGCCATAGGCGCGGGCCAGGACTTGGCGGCCGCGGTGCGCGAGCATCACGGTGCCGGAAAACTGATCCTTGTCCGCCAGTTCTTTGATGTGCTGGTCGAAGGCGCCTCCAGGACGCAGGTCCTTGGGAATGCGGCCAGAGCCTGAGGATCGGTCGGCGTTCGCCTCGGCGGTTCCTTGCGAGGCGAGCAGACCACCGGCCGCCAGCGGGACCGCGCCCAGGAACCCGAGGGCGGAGCGGCGCGAAGGGCCGTGGTCAGACGAGGAGGGATACGACAACGCCATGGAAATCCTTTCACGAGGAAAGATCTGCGAGGGGGATGCAAGCACGCAGTTTGTTTCTTCGGCGTTTCTGCGGCCTTCTTTGACTGGCTGAGCCGTCATCGTTCCGAACCCTCGAATTTCCTCTCATAGGGTCGTTGTAGTAGCCGGGAAGATCGGAAGGATGCGGCTCTGACCTGCCGTTTTGATAATTCAGGCGGAGTCGGGTCTCGGCCGCCCCGCCGTCCGCTTGCCTACGGGCATCTGTATGGCGAGGCCAACCGGCGGACTTTGCGGACCACCATGCTGTTCAGCTATCTGGGCGTGCCCGGTGGACGGAGGGTCCCAGCGGATGACCTTGCGAGACTGTAGGTTCATCCACTTCCTCGTACAAAAGCGGGGGAAATCTCCATGGCCTGACCGTGTGCCGGCTGGTTGGCTGTCGGTATGCGAGTTTTCGTGCCCGCCACCGAAGGGCGGGCGGTAAGGGTCAGGACCGGTCAGCGCGTACGGGTCACTGACCTAGAGGGAGGTCAGGTCGGCGACGTGTTCGCGTTCGCCGCGGACGACGTGAACGAGCACCTCAGCGCGTCACACACCCGAGCCGCCACCAGCCGCCTGTTCCCGGCGATCGGCGAGCAGTTCGTCACCGACCGGCGCAGGCCCATCCTCACCCTGGTGGAGGACACCTCGCCCGGGCGGCATGACATGCTCATCGCCGCCTGCGACCCGGCCCGCTACCGTGCTCTGGGCGTGTCGGGGTTCCACGCGTCCTGCGCGGACAACCTGGCCACGAGCATGGCTGGACTCGGTCTCGCCGTCCCGGTCACTCCGCAGCCGGTCAACGTGTTCATGAGGATCCCCGTGGCGGACGACGGCCGGCTGAGCTGGCTGAGCTCGATCAGCCGCCCGAACGACGCGATCACGTTGGAGGCGGCGATGGACTGCGTGTTCGTGGTCTCGGCCTGCCCGCAGGACCTGGTCGGAATCAATGGGCACAAGCCGACACCGTTGGCGATCGATCTCCTCAACGGTCAGGACGACACAAGCGACGTCAAGGAATGAGCGAACGATGAACGACATCCAGCATCCCGCCCTGCGACCGGACCGCATCGGCGAGCTCCACCTCGCCAACCGGCTGGCCGTCTCGCCCATGACCAGGGTGTCCGCCGCCGCCGACGGAACGCCGACGGCCGAGATGGCGGACTACTACGCGGCTTTCGCCCGCGGTGGTTTCTCCCTCGTCCTGACCGAGGGAACTTATACCGATACGCGCTACAGCCAGAGCTACGCCAACCAGCCCGGCATCGTCACCGACGGTCACGAGGCCGCCTGGCGGGACGTCGTCAGCCATGTGCACGACGCCGGAGCGCCGGTGATCCTTCAGCTCATGCACGCGGGCGCGCTGTCGCAGGGCAACCGCTACCGCGACGACACGGCGGCGCCGTCGGCCGTCCTGCCGCGCGGGCAGAAGATGCCGGAATACGGCGGGTACGGTCCTTGGCCGACGCCCCGCGCGATGAGCCAGGACGACATCGACCAGGTGGTGCACGGCTTCGTGACGTCGGCCGTCCGCGCCCGGCGAGCGGGTTTCGACGGGGTCGAGGTGCACGGCGCCAACGGCTACCTCGTGGACCAGTTCCTGACCGACTACACCAACCAGCGCGGCGATCGCTATGGTGGCACGGTCGCCAATCGGGTACGACTCGCGGCAGAGATCGTCTCCGCCATCCGCGCTGAGGTCGGTCCGCGTTTCTGCGTGGGGATCCGCTTGTCGCAGGGCAAGGTCAACGACTTCACCCACAGATGGGCGGGCGGCTCCAGGGAGGCGGAGATCATCTTCGCCGCGCTCGCCGAAGCGGGGGCGAGCTACCTGCACATCGCCAGTGAAGGACGGGACTGGGTGGAGACCGCGACCCTGGACGGGCAGGTGACGATCACGGGCCTGGCCCGGAAGGTGACCGGGCTGCCCGTACTGGCCAATGGCGGCATGCACGATCTCGCCCGGGCCGCCATGGTGCTGCAGGACGGTCACGCGGACGTACTGACCCTCGGCCGGGGAGCGCTCGCCAACCCGGACTTCCCGCGGCGCCTGGCCCAAGGGCTGCCCATGGCGGACTTCGACCGCCAGATGCTCCAGCCCATGGCGACGCTGAGCAACGCCCGCCTGTGGCGACCGGCGGCCGGAGTGCCGGCTTGAGCGCGTCCGGGCGAGTCGAGCCGGCGGGCGAGATCCGCGGCGGCTGGCGTGGCCGGTCCGCCGCGGTCGTGGCGCTCACTTTCGACGTGGACGCGGAGACCCCTGTGCTCGCGCAGGGCCGCGGCTTCGCCGACCACGCGAGCACGATGTCCCACCAGGCATACGGTCCCGAGGTCGGCCTGCCCCGTATCCTCGATCTTCTGGACGAGCTGGGCGTCCCCGCCACGTTCTTCGTGCCCGGCTGGGTTGCCGAGCACCGCCCCGCACTGGCCCCGTCGATCGTCGAGCGGGGCCACGAGGTGGCGCACCACTCCTACAGCCACCGGCCGCCCACGTCGATGACCGCCGAGGAGGAACGCGCGGACTTCGAGCGCGCGCTGGCGGTCTTCGACAGCCAGGGCATCGAGATCCGGGGACACCGAGCGGCGCTGTGGGAAGCGTCCTGGCGGACGGCCGACCTGGTCGCGGAGTACGGTCTGCGCTACGACTCCTCTCTCATGGGGGACGACAAGCCGTACAAAGTGGCCACGCCCGCCGGCGAGATCGTCGAGCTGCCCGTCCACTGGTCGCTCGACGACTGGGAGCAGTACGCGTTCCTGCCCGCACCTCATGTGGGCTCCGTCATCGAGTCTCCGGTGAAGGTGCTGGAGCTGTGGCGGGCCGAGCTCGACGGGATGCGCCACTACGGCGGCCTGTTCAACCTGTGCGTTCACCCGTTCCTGTCCGGCCGGCCCGGCCGTGCGCTGGCGTTGCGGCAGTTCCTGGAGTACGCGCAGAGCTGCGCGGACGTGTCCTTCGCCCGCTGCCGTGACGTCGCCGAGCGTTCGGCCGCCGACGCCGGCCTGACCGTGCGCCGGCCCCGGCCCCCGGTGGTGGATCCGGACGTCTACCCGGACTGAGCCCAGTCCATCGCCTCGACGGTCAGCGCCAGGAACAGATCGACCCGGTCCTCCGTACGCCCCACGTCTCTGCCGGTGAGCTCGGCGATCTTGGCCAGCCGGTTGCGCAGGGTGTTGACGTGGATGTGCAACGCTCCGGCCGTCGCCGCCCATTGCCCGTCATGATCGAGGAACGTACGCAGCGTCAGCTCGAGCTCGCCGCTCCGCCGCGCGTCATGGTCCTTCATCGGGCCGAGGATCTTGCCGGCGAACTCGTTCAAGGTCTCGGCGTCGAGCAGCCCGAGGAGCAGCCGGTGCGTGCCCAGCTCGGCGAAGGCCCGCACGGACGGACCCGTGCGGGTGCGCCGCAGCACGCGGCACGCCTCCCTGGACTGCAGGAGCTGAGGGCGCAGCTCGGCCGCGTGGGCCGCGAGTCCTCCCAGGCCGACGACCGGGCGCAGCCCAGGGAAGCGCCGCTCGATGCTCCGTACCAGGCGCTGGGCGAGCGACGGCAGCTCATGCTCGGGATGGCGCCACGGCAGGACGGCGACGACGTCCTGCGTGCCGCCGGCCACGACTGCCGGCACTCCCTCGACGGCGTAGAACTCCACGATCACCTCCGCGAGCCCGTGCATCGTCGCGGCCTCGCCGTCCGCGAACGCCACGGCGCACACGGCCAGCGGACCGCTCGGATCCACGCCGAACGCGCGGAGCCGGCCAGGAACCTCCGTCGCCCGCCAGCCTCCCGAGAGGACCATCTCCAGGAGCTCGCTGGCGAAGCGCATCTCGATCGCCTGGACCGCCTGCTGTTTCGCCACCTCCAGGCTGAGGAACCGAGCCGTCTGCTCCAGCGCCTGCCGCTCGGGCGTGGTGAGCTCACGCAAAGGGCGCAGGCAGATGAGAGCCGCGTCGATGTCGCCGACGGCACCCACCGGAAACAGCGCTGCCTGTCCCAAATCTCCCAGATCCACCTCCAGCGCCGGAGGTTTCTTGGCCAATGCCGTGGCCACGGCATGCAGCTGGTCGCTGTCCAGGCTCGCGCCGGCCACCGCGAGGGAACGCGCCATCCTGTCGACCACCGCCAGGGGCAGGTCATGCTCACGGCGCAGGACATCGAGCACGCCGGAGGCACCGGCACCCCGGGAGATCGCCGTGGCCAGGGCGTCTCCCCGCCGCACCATACCCACCAGCGACTGCTTGCGTTCGTCGGTCAGCATGTCGGCCATGGCCTGCGAGACCGCCGTGAACGGCACCGCGACGGAGATCTCCAGCAACGGCAACTCCGCTTCGCGACAGGCTTCGACCAGCGCGTCGGGAGTCTCCGGCATCTCCGCGCGCAAGCCGAACACGATGCCACTGGCCTTGGCCTTCTTGACGTTCGTCACGAACTGCGCAGGTGGCACCCGTTCGAGCCACAACCCGTTGGTCAGCACGATCTCCCCTTCGCGTACGTAGTGCGAAGGGTCGGGCAGCTCGGTGTTGTGCACCCATGCGACGGGCGCGTCCAATGCGCCCGGTCGGCCCGGCACCAGCACACGGAGTTCGAGCGAGGCGCGATCCAGCAGGGATTGGAGCGTGAACACGCTGTAACTATATACAGCGATTGATTCAATCTATAGAAGATTATCCACTCATCAATGGACGGTCTCGCCTGCTTGTTCCGCTCTGAGCGGCCCTCCCGCAGGGGTTGCCGCGCCGCTGCACAGATTCCCTCTCACGATCGCCATGTCGTGGCCACCGATCCCATGCCGCATTCCTCACCGTCCAATAGAGGAGCTGAGGAGCGTTTCATTCCTGGCAGCTTCCGCGACAATCATCACGTGATCGATCACTACCGCAATCTCTTCGACCGGCAGCAGTGGTTTGAGGACGGGCTTTCCTGGACCGTGGTGCAACCCCTCGACGAAGAGATCACCGTGGGGGATCTCCTGTGGCGGCTGAATGGAGGCCGTGATCCCGAGGAACGCATCATGGAGTACCCCATAGAGAAGGCCGGCGAAGAGTTCGTGCCCGTGCTCTTCGTTTACGCGGGTGAAGGAGCCTGGGGTTTCCTCGAGTTCACCTACGGCTTCACCACGCCGGACCACATCCTCACCGAACTCAGCAAGCAGTCACGTGTGTGGATGACGACCTGGCACTTCAACGGGGGATACACGATGCTCTACGCGGCCGACGGCAAGATCAGGGCGCGGATGCGCAACTTCATCTTCGCCCAGCACGCCATCCAGGAGGGCGATCCGAGCATCCTCGCCGAATTCCGCGCCATGCTCGACCGCCTTGACCCGGAGGATTACCGAGGCAAGCGCAGTGCGGCGTTCGCCTTCATCGAGGCGTCCACTGGCATGGGTATCGAAGCCGAATGGCTGGACGTAGAAGAGGCGCCCGTCATCATCCTCGACAACTGGAATGAGACCTGAACCGCAGCGGTCCGACTTCAGGGCTGATATCCCCACGACGGCTGAGGAGACTCCTCAGGTTTCGGCGTTCTCGGTTCTCAGCACGTCATAGCCGGCGAAGGTAAACATGCGCCGTCCCGAGATCAGGGGACGCGACTGACCCGTGAAGCGGTGGACGCCGACGCCGAAGCCGGCATCCGGCTCCGATAGCCATTCGCGTTCGAAGCCACGCTCCTCGAACCAGCGACAGATCAACGGCACCCGGTCAGGAGCCCCGCGGTGCCGCGTCCAGATAATCGTGCCGTCGGTCTTGCACAACTGGGTACAAGTGTCGATTGTGCGCTCGATGTCCTCATCCGTGATGTTGCCGAACACCCCACACACGAGCACGATCTCGGCGGGCACCGAATCCCGGTAATTGTCAGTGAGCGCGGCATCGGCCGTGACCACTTCGACCTGCCGGAGTCCCGCCGATTTGATCGCCTCCTCGGCGATGGCGGTGTTGCCCGGGTCCAGTTCGACCAGGCGCGCCCGAACATCGTCACGGCGGGGATGATCGGTCAGCACCTCCAGCACGTCGCGGCCCTGACCCGAGCAGAGACTGACGAGCTTCAGCGGACCGGGCGGGCAGCCGTCCAACGCCAGCCGTATCCGTTCCTGGACGACCTGCAAGCGCCGCGCCAACTGTGAACCGGGGACGTCGTACTCATCGTGCCAAGTCTGCCAATCCATGAACGAACCCTACGAGGGCACACAGCCGAAACGCACTCCTTCGCCTCCGGCGCGGGCCTCAGGCTCCGAGATGATCGACTGATGGCCATGCAGGTCGTCGCCCTTTCCAGTACGGCAGCGATCCGGCAGCGGTTTGCCAGGCCGTTCGCCCAGGGTGGAGGGCATGTCTGTCAAAGAACGTATCTTCGCCCATCCACCCGCGCCCGGCCCGGTCCAGTTCGATGAGCGGTTCGAGGCGTGCGTGGTCTCCCGGCACGCTGATGTCCGCAGGATCCTCAGCGACCACGCCGCCTTCTCCTCCGACGAACTCGCCCACGGCGCACATCCGGCACCTCACCACGACAATCCCGTGTTGCGCAGCCTGCCGTCGCTCGATCCGCCCCGCCATCACGAGCTGCGCCGCCTGGTGGCCAGGGTTTTCACTCCCCGCGCCGTGTCGGCCCTGGAGCCCTCCATCGCCGAGACCGCCAGGGAACTGCTGGTCGAGGGGTCCGGTGAGGTGGTGGACGGGTTCGCTTCGCCGCTGACCGTCGCCACGCTCGCGGGGCTGCTCGGCATCTCACCAGAGCGCAGGGCCGACTTCGTACGCTGGACGATCACGATCTCCGAGTTCGCCGGCGCCAACGCCGAGGACCCCGTACGGCAGGCGCGCTTCCACCAGGACCTGACCGAACTGCGCACCTGCATCCGCGAGGTGGTCGCCGAGCCGAGGGGCGGCATGATCCCGGCCCTGGCGGCGGCGCTCGACGAGAGCGAACTGCTCGATCTGGCCACCACACTCATCGTCATGGGCCACGAGACGACCACCAGGTTGATCTACCACGCGGTCCTGTGCCTGGAACGCTTTCCCACGGCGCCGACGCCCGGCCTGGTGGAGGAGGTGCTGCGCTACCTGCCGCCGGTGGGCGGCACGGAACGCTTCACCACGGCCCAGGTGGACGTGGACGGCGTCACGATCCCACCCGGGGCGCGGGTGGTGGCCTCGATCCGCCGCGCCAACCGGGACCCGCTGGTGTTCGCGGCCCCCGACGCGTTCGACGCCACGCGCGACCCCAACCCGCACCTGTCCTTCGGCACGGGCATCCACGTCTGCCTGGGCCTGCGACTCGCCACCAGCCAGGCGGCCGTCGCGATCCGGGCGCTGCGGAAGGCCTTCCCCGGCCGCTGGCGCGTGCCCGAGGACGGGCTGGAGGCTACGATCTCCCCCGTCGGGGTCGACATCCAGCGGATGCGCCTGATCACTCAGTGAAGCGAGCTGTGATCATGCCGTTCATGAGTTGCGGCTTCTGCCGCATCAAGCCCTCGCAGACCGTCCACCAGGACGAATACAAGTCATGAACGACGCCGGCGCGCTATCCCGTGAACTCCGTCGATCCTTGGAGGGTTGATCATGTCGTCAGAAGCCGTGCTGGCAATCGTCGACCAGGACGGCGCCGTGCTGTGCGACATGGCCGGCGGCAATCCGGCGCTGCCGCGGATGCGGTTCGACGGCAGGTGGCCGCCGATGGACAGTGAGCTGACCGATCGCGTTCGTCGCGAACTCGGGCTGTCCACGGTGGTCCTGGAGCCGTTGGACTTTACGACGGTGGTGCTGCTGGCAGAGGGCAGGGCGCGGCCGGTCTCCGCCGATGGGTTCGTGTGGCACGGTCAGGATGCGGTGACCGGGCAGAGCCTGGCACTCGACTGCCGGGCGGCGCGATCCCGGCCGCCCGCCTCCGACTGGTTCGGGCCCGGCTGGTTCGAGCGAGCCGAGTCCTACATCGACGGGGAGATCAAGGCTGCCGGTCGCGTTCGGCTCGGTCCGAGCCGCCAGATCAAGCACTGGAGCATGTCAGCCGTGCTGCGCACGCCGACTGACCGGGGTGACCTGTACCTGAAGGCGGTCCTGCCGAGGCTTGCTCGCGAACCGGACATCACTCGGTACCTGGCGTCATTGCGCATCGCGCCGTTCGCCACCATCACCGCGACGTCACCCGGTGACCGCTGGTGGCTCGCGGAGGACTTCGGCGGCGTGGACGGCTGGGCGGTCTCCCCGGAGCAGCGTCGCGCATGCCTGGCACAGCTGGTCACGGTGCAGAAGGAGACCATTCACCGCGGGGACGAGCTGATCGCCGCGGGGTGTGTCCCGCTCACCCCGACCTCGCTGGCCGACGGCGTACGGTCGACCCTGGCCCGCGACGACATCTGGCGGGCGCCCAAGCTTGCGAAGAACCTGGACCGGGCGCTGACCGAAGAGGAGGCCGACCGGCTGCAGGCACTGACGCCGTATCTGGTCGAGTGCGCCGAGCGCCTGGACGAGGCGGCCGTCCCGGCGGCGATCGTCCACCGCGATTTCCACCCGGGCAATGTGGTCGTGCGCGACGACGGGATCCTGTTGCACGACTGGAGCTTCGCCACCGTCACGAACCCGTTGTTCGATCTGGCCTCATGGCTGCACGACGCGTCCGAGCCGGACGCCGCGGCCTACCTCGACGCCTTCTTCGCCGCCTGGGCCGACACCGTCGCTCCGGAACGGATGCGGAGCGCATGGCGCGTGGCCAAGCCGCTCGCCGCAGTGGTGGAGATGATGAAGCTGATCGAGCTGGCCGACATCGTCGGACCGGATCACGACTTCAACTGGCTGCCGATGACCTACGGTTGGGGCCGGCGGCTGCTGAACGCGGCCACCGACCCCGACCTGACCGTCAACGGTTGGCGATCGTAGGGCTCACTCGAGGCCCGGCACGGGACCGGTCCCCGATGCCTCCACGAGCACCTCCCCGGCCGCCGTCCGCACGTACAGCACCGACCGCCCGGCCCGCCGCCGCTCCACCAGCCCCGCGTCCAGCAGCACCCGCAGATGCCGGCCCACCGACCCCAGCCCCTGACCGGTCACGGCGACCAGCTGGGTCGTGCTCATGGGAGTCCCCAGCAGCACCAGCAATCCGGCCCGCGCGGTCCCGATCAGCGCCCCGAGCCCGGCCGGGAGGGGCCGCCGGTCGTGGTCCTCGGCGAGCACCCCGAGACACGAATAGACGACGGCGTACCGCTCCCGTCCCTCCCACGACACCCACCCGGTCCTCGGCGTCACCGGCATGAACAGCAGGTCGGCCCCGGCGGCGATCTCCCGCGGCTGATACGCGTTCAGGTTGACCTGGAACCGGCTCTCCCCGAGCCACCGCGTCCCCGGCTTCAGCGAGTCCAGCACGGCCGCCCAGCCGCCCTGGCTCACCCGCGCGGTCCGCGCGACCATGTCTGCCTCCAGGACGCGCCGCCGACGCTCCCAGTACGGCCGTACGGTCTCCTCCCAGACGTACGTCAGGAGCGCGGTCGCCCGCTCGGGCAGGTCGTCCCGCTCCAGGGCGGCGGGGAGCGGGCCCCGGAGGGACACGCGGAGGTTGGCCCGCGCCTCCTCGGCCCCGGTCGCCCGCACCCGGGCCACGGTCGTCTCGAAACTCTCCCCCTCGCACGAGGTGGGGCAGAAGAAGTCGGCGATCCACGACCTGCCGAGTGCCGCCCGTACGACCAGCGCGGCCACCGGGTCGGCCGCGAGGCGCGCGCGGTAGCCGGACAGGTGCGCGCGCAGCCAGGCCTCCTCGCCCGGATGGGCACCGGTCGCCGCGTGCAGCAGCTTCAGGCTCGCGAAGGTCTCGGCGAACGGCGAGAGCACGAACCGGCTACGGGCGAGGACATCGGTGTCGATCTGCCACAGGCCCATGCGTGCAACCTTTCGCGCGTCGGCGAAACAGTAAACACGACCCCCGGGCCGCTCCGAGACTCCGACGTATGCGCAGCTATCGAACCCTGTTCCGCACCCCGGAGTTCACCCCGTTCCTGCTCTCTTATGCCGCTTTCGCCGCCGCTCAGACGATCGGCGCCCTGGCCCTCGGCACGCTGGTCTTCCAGGCCACCGGCTCCCCGCTGCTGTCGGCGGTGAGCATGTTCGGCCCGCAGCTGGCGAAGCTGGCGGGGGCCACGTTCCTGCTCTCGGGCGCCGACCGCCTGCCCCCGCGCGCGATCCTTTCCGGCCTCTCCCTCGCCTTCGCGGCCGGTACCGCGGTGCTGGCGCTGCCCGGTCTGCCGGTCGCGGCGGTCTTCGCCGTCGTGCTGGCGCAGGGCCTGATCGCGTCCCTGGGCGGGGGAGCGCGCTCAGGACTGTTGACCGAAATCCTGTCGAAAGACGGCTACGTCCTGGGCCGTTCGGTGTTCAACATGCTCTGGGGCCTGATGCAGGTGGCCGGGTTCGCGACGGGCGCCGCGCTGCTGACGCTTCTGACCCCGAGGACATGCCTGCTCCTGGCGGTGGCGCTGTACGTGATGTCGGCCCTCGCCACCCGCCTGGGCCTCACGGCCCGCCCGCCGCGCTCCTCCGGACGCCCGTCCGTCTCGGCGACCTGGCGCACCAACGCCCTCCTGTGGTCCTCGCGCTCCCGCCGCCTGACGTACCTGGGCCTGTGGATCCCCAACGGACTGGTGGTCGGCTGCGAGTCGCTCTACATCTCGTACGCCCCCGGAGCCGCCGGCACGCTGTTCGCGTGCGCGGCGCTGGGCATGTTCCTGGGGGACGTGGCGGTGGGCCGCCTGGTGCCGCCCGCGTCGCGCCCCCGGCTCGCGGTCCCGCTGCGCCTGCTGCTGGCGACGCCGTACCTGTTCTTCGTCCTGCAGCCGGGAGTGGCGCTGTCGGCCGTGGCCGTCGTCGTCGCCTCCGTCGGCTTCGGCGCGAGCCTGGTCCTGCAGGAACGCCTGATGTCCCTCACCCCGGACGACCTCGCGGGCCAAGCCCTCGGCCTGCACTCCGTCGGCATGTCCACCATGCAGGGCGTCAGCGCGGCCCTCGCGGGCATGGTGGCCCAACTGATCTCCCCGGCCGCGGCGATGACGGTGCTGGCGTTCGGGTCGGTCGCCGTGACCCTGACCCTCGCGGTGCTGGGCAGGCACGAGGAACGGCAGCCGGCCATCCCCACCTGATCGGTCGGAGCCTGCGCGACCTCCACGACCTCCACGACCTCCACGGACCTCCACGGCCTCCACGGGGAGGAGCGGGTCGAGCCCGCGGAGGCGCCGCGCGAGCTGCCGCCAGCCGGGCGCCAAGCGCTCCACGGCTGCTCGCGCCGGATTCGCGTCGGCGGTCAGACGGGGATGAACAGCGCCTCGAACGGCGGGTCGCCGACGCCGGTCGTGACGTGCCCCATTCCTGTGGTGTCGGCGGCGAGTACGAGGTCGCCGGGACCGAAGCGACGCCGGCCGCCGTCGCTGACCGTCACCTCGATCATCCCGCGCAGCATCACCACCCACTGCTCACGTGGCGCCGGGTGCGCGGTGCTGTCGAACGCGGCACTGCGCAGGAACTGCACGCCATCTCTCGACGGCAGCCCACCGACGGCCATGGCCGGCACCCCGTCGGCCACCTGCCGGTGTTCCAGTGCGATCTCGCCGTCCTCGAACGCTGATCCGCCGTCCTCCGTGCGGGTGATCCTGGTGAAGCGCATCAACTCACTCCGATGAACTGGTGGTCGGTACGGATCCGCCCATCGCTGTCCAGGGCGAGGATGTCCAGGCCGCCGCCGACGGCCTGTCCCGTGTGGGTCGACACCATCGACCACCGGATGCCGAGCACGTTGGACATGAGGAGGGACGCCTCTTCGGCGCACTCAAAAAGGTGCTCGCCCGACGCGACGAACATCTCGTACGCACGGGTCACCCTGGCGTTCAAGGCGTCGTGACCCCGGACTTCCAGCGGCGGCACCGGAAACGCCAGCCCCGCGGCGGCCTCACGGATCTCCTGCGGCGGGTCGACCAGCACCTGGACCCCGTCGAGCGCCCACATTTCGCGGATGAGCGCGGCCCGCGCGGCCGGATCGGGTTCGTTCCACTGGGCGACGTACCGGTCGGCCCATTGCTTGATATCGAGTGCGTTGCTCATGCACAGCAGTGTGCTGATTCCCCCGCGCCACCGCGATTCCCTGCAGGGAATCGCGCCGCTGCCGGTTCGGGCAGGTGGGTGGGTTCGTGGCCGCGGTCATCTTCACTGCTGCGCCCGTCCTCGCCACCGGCATCTGCGTCTTCACCGGGAGAGTCGTACGCGCGTGGGTCTTCGGCCTCGTCGCAGTGGCGTGCGCCGGTTTTGTCCTGCGAGGCCTGTACATGGATGCGCGCCAAGCGAAAATGCCGTGGCAAATAATTTGCCACGGCATTTTGTCACCCGCGTTTTCGGGCGGCCGAGAGCGATTCCGACTCAATCGCCGATCACAGTGCCAGGGGATGCCCTCGGTCTCGACGGAGGACGTCGTCGCCGGGCTCATCCCCGGGCGGGCCTTCGCACCTTGGTTCGTACCGTGCGTTACGACTTACCAGTCGTGGTGGTGGTCAAACTTCTTGTCGTGCTCGTCCTCGTCGTGGTCGAACTTCTTGTCGTGCTCGAATTTTCTGTCGTGCTCGAACTTCTTGTCGTGCTCGTTCTCGTCGTGCTCGAACTTCTTGTCATGCTCGGACTCGTCGTGCTCGAACTTCTTCTCGCGCTCGGCCTCGTCGTGCTTGAACTTCTTGTCGTGCTCGAACTTGTCGCGGTCGAACTTCTTCTCGTGCTCGAACTTCTTGTCATGGTCGAACTTGACGTGGTCGATCTTGACATGGTCGAACTTGAAGCGATCGGACTTCTTGTCGCGGTCGAACTTCTTGTCGCGGTCCATCTTCTCGCGGTCGAACTTCTTGTCGTGCTCGAACCTGTCGCGGTCGAACTTCTTGTCGTGCTCGTTCTCGTCGTGCTCGAACTTCTTGTCGTGCTCGTTCTCGTCGTGCTCGAACTTCTTCTCATGTTCGAACTCGTTGTGCTCGAACTTGTCGTGGTCGAACTTCTTGCCGTGCTCGAACTTCTCGTCGTGGTCGGACTTGTCCTCGCGACCCCACCAGAGGACGTCGCACACGCCCCACTCGCTCGCGCAGCCCGCGGCCGGCTGCGTCGGGACGTAGCCCACGCTCGCGCTCGCCACTGCCTGGCCGAGCGGAACGAACATGAGACCGGTGGCCGCAGCGGCCAGAGCCAGCTTGGCGATACGGGCGCTGCGCGGCGTCGGCAAATGCCGAATTTCAGTATTCACGTGCTCTCGTTTCCATTCATGGATAAATCGACGCGAAATCCGACGCCCACATCTCGGTAGGCATTCAGACAGAAGCGTACATACCCGCAAGGATTATCTCATTCACCTCAATGAACCCCAATAACCCGTCAAATTCGATACCTTTAAAGAAGGCGTCGTCACACAAATATTTTGGCGTTTCTTTGCATGTCGTGAGACATGCCATGACGCTGATTCCGATTAATTCACATTTGCGAATACGCGGCGATTTGCCGTCCAGAACGGCACCACCCGCGCGGGCTGACGGCGGAACCGTGTCTCGCCGGCACAGCCTCGACGAAGCGGCCGTGCCGGACCGCGCGCCGGCGGTGGGCTCGGCCGCCGCTACGCGCTGCCCGGCGTCTCGGCGTAGTTCACTCCGGGGCGCGTCCCCAGGCCGACACCATCGGCGCGGTCGCCAGGTCCATGCCACCGGCCGCCACGTTGGCCAGGTGCCGCTCGACCTCTTCCTCGGTCGCGTGGCCGCCGGCGACCAGGCCCTCGCGGATGTGCGCGATGGTCGCCGTCTCCAGCAGGTCGCAGGCGGGGGAGGCGATCGGGAAGTACGCCTCGGCCGCCACGTCGACCAGCCCGGCGGCGCGGAGCAGCCCGGGAAGCCGCCGTCCGTACGCGAGGTCGGCGCCGCGCCCGGCCAGCATCGCGCGGAACCCGGCACGGATCCGGTTGGCCGGCCGCTCACGCTCCCCCTGCTCGTACGGGGAGCTCAGCGGTTGCAGCGCGGGGTCGGCGTCCTCGAGAAGGAGGCGGCCGCCGGGCTTCAGCGCCGCGACCATCGACCGCAGGGCACGTTCGCGGTCGGCGACGTGCACCAGCACCAGGCGCGCGTGCACGAGGTCGAACGCCTCATCGGGAGGGTCGGAACGGGCGACGTCATGCCGGCGTACCTCCACCACCGGGCCGGCCGCATCACGGATCCAGGAGACGTCGATGTCGGTCGCCAGGACGCGGCCCGTGGGACCGACGCGTTCGGCCAGCCCTCGCGGGACGGACGGCCCCCCGGCGCCGAGTGCGGGTCATCGTGACGGGGCGAGGCGATCCCAGACCAGGCGCTGCCGTTCCGCCGACAGACCCTGGCCGCTCATGGCCCGATGCAACAGGTCGAAGTCGCACCCCTGCGCGCTCATGTGGTCGAGGAGGGGTTCGTAACGGTCGGCCCTGTCCCGTACGAGTTCCGTCGCCAGCCGTAGTTCCAGACGAACCGCAGGAACCTGGTGCGAGCCGCATGCGATCCACACGCAGTGCTGCCATGGGCCGCGACCGACGCATTCCATCGCGTCGGAGTCGGTCTGCCTCTCGACGGTGCTCATCTCCACCTTGACCCCGTGCACCTCGTACCTGGCGAAGTATTGCGCGGACGCCGGAATCCACGAGGCGGCATGAAGGCAGGGGAACGAGGCGAGCGCGGCACCGAACTCATCCACCTCCTCCCGCCGCGCCACCAGGAGGTCGATGTCCCCGACAGGAAGCTGAACCCCCTGGAGGAGAGCCGCGCTCGTGCCCCCCAGGCGGTAAGCGATGTCGGCACCCGCGGCTCGCATGGCGGTGAGCACCGTGTCCAGCGCCGCAGTGATGTCCGCCGCTCGAAGAGACGTTCCGCCGTTGTCCATGGCGAGCAGCCTAAGAGCGCGAGGACGCGGGATGTCAGTCGTGCTGACCTGCGTTCGCAGTCAGCTTCAGCCGCCTTTGCAGTGGATCACAAGTCGTGATCGCCACGATCACTCGCAGGGCCGTAGATCACGGCCCTGCGCAACCAGAAGGGGGGTGAACAGCATGCTGAACATCGAGGACCTTCCCGCCGGTGTCTCCGAGCTCGACGGCGAGGAGCTGGAGGTGATCGCGGGCATGGAACCGGACTGGAGCACCTATCTCTGCACCGCCAGCCAGAAGGGCGACTGCTGGAAGACGTGATCCGACCGCGATGACCGCGGCCCGGTGAGCAGCGGGGAGCCCGTCAAGCGGCTCCCCGCTGTTGCGACAGCAAAGGACCGAACGACCGTGTTATTGATCATCAGCAGCCACCGCGACGACTCGATACACGTCGTGCTGCCCAAGCTGCGCGAGCGCGGCGTGCCGCTGCTGTGGTGGGACGAGGCCGACTATCCCGGAGCCTCCACCCTCACCACCAGCTGTCTCGACGGCCGCTGGCGCCAGGTGCTGACCTATCGGGGCGAGACGTACGACCTGTCGAAGGTGAGCGCGGTGTGGGACCGGCGCCCCGACCGGCCGTCCGCGCTCGATGTTCCGGAGCCGTCGCAGCGTGCCTTCGCCGAGCACACGGCCAAGATCGCTGTCACCGGCGCGTACGACCTCATGGTCGGGGCCCGGTGGATGCCCGCGCCGCCGCAGTACACCGCGGCCGTCGACAACAAGCTCCTGCATCTGTACCGGGCCGCCGAGCTCGGGTTGACCGTGGCCGACACGGTGGTGACCAACGATCCCGAGGTCCTGGTGCCGCTGTGGAACCAGGCCGGCGGGCGGATGATCACCAAGACGCTCGGATTCCACCCGTTCACGCTGGACGGGGAGGCTCGTCACCTGTTCACCGCGACGGTGCCCAGGCGGCGGCTGACCGGGCGGCACCGGCTCCGGCACGGCCCGGCGATACTGCAGCCGAACCTGCCCAAGGCGTACGAGCTGCGGGTGACCGTGGTGGGCGAGCAGGTGTTCGCCGCCCGCATCGACTCCCAGACCTCGCGGCTCACCACCGTGGACTGGCGGCACTACGACGACACCAAGGTGGGCTACGCGGCCTACGACCTGCCGCAGGACATCGCCGACCGTTGTGTCCGGCTGGTGGCCGGGCTGGGCCTGAGCTTCGGCGCGCTGGACTTCATCGTGACCCCGGACGGCCGGTACGTCTTCCTGGAGCTCAACGTCAACGGCCAATGGGCCTTCGTCGAGCTGCGTACCGGCATGCCCATCAGCGACGCCATCGCCGACTGGCTCACCACCGCCGCCACCACCGGCCCCGATTCGAAGGACTCCGCCGATGCCCACTGACCAGCGCACCGCCGTCCGTATCTCCTTCGCCGACGACCTCGCCGGGGCGGTCGCGCTCCTGCAGGGGTTGCCGACCGCGCAGGACCAGGTGGGAGAGGCGCGGCGGCGCGCGCGTGACTGGGCCGCCGCGCGGCCGCACCTGCGCGCCCAACTGGTCGTCGACGAGCCGCCGGGGACGACCCGGGTCGGTTACGACCTGCTCCTCGACCACCCCGAGGGCGGCACCGTCGCGCTGTCGGCCGAGGCGGAGGACGGCGTCCCGTGGCTGGTGGACCACTCCACCCACTGGGCGGCGGCCAACGTCCTCAGCGTGGACGGCGTCGGGCTGTCCATCGCGGTGGCGCTGTCCACCATCCGCGCCCTGGGCGTGCGCGACCAGCAGCTCCACGAGCGGCTGGTGGACCACCGCATCCTGCTCAACGAGCTGGACGGCGCCCTGCAGTCGCCGACCGAGGCCGAGATCCAGGAGGCCGCCGACGAGTTCCGCCGCCGCCGTGGGCTCACCGGCAAGGCGCAGACGCTGGAGTGGCTGGCCGAGGCGGGCATGTCGCCGGAGATGTTCCGGACCCACGCCCGTACCCAGGCGATCATCGCCCGCATCCGCGACCGCTTCGCCGGCGAACCCGCCCGCCGCCACCTGGCCGAGCACCCGGAGGACTTCACGATGCGGCGCGCGGTGTGGGTGACCGGCCCACACGCCGACGAGCTGCGCGTCCTGTCGGAGGGTCCGGTGCAGGACTTCGCGGCCCGTTCCCTGGCCGCCCTCGAACGCCCCGGGCACAGACTGCAGCTGCACGCCGCGACCGCGCTCACCCCCCGGCTGCCCGAGCCCCTGCGGACGGCGGCCGAGCGAACGGCGATCGGGCCGGTCCCCTACGAAGGCGGCCATCTGGCCGGGGCGGTCCACGAGGTCGTCCCGCCCGACCCCGGCGCGCCGGAGGTGCTGGAAGCAGCGCGGGACGCGGCCTTCCAGGCGTGGCTGGACGAGCGGCGGCGTAATGCGGAGATCCAGTGGTTCTGGCTCTGAGCGCGATAGGGCGGATGTGACGGTGAGGGAAATGGCGTACCGGATCGGGGAGGTGCGGCGGTGAGACGCCGCGTGCCGCTGCGGATGCAACTGGCCCGCAGCGACTGCGGCGCCGCCTGCCTGGCCATGGTGCTCAGCGCGCTGGGCCGCCGCACGGGCCTGGCGGAAGTACGCGAGCACCTGGCCGAAGGCGTGGACGGGGTGAGCCTGCGCGAGATGATCCAGGCCGGGGCCCGGTTCGGGCTGCGGTTACGGGCCTGCCGCGCCCCGATCGACACCCTTCGTGCGCTGCCCGCGCCGTTCATCGCCGTGTGGGAGAACAACCACTTCGTCGTCGTCGAGCACATCGGCCCACGCGGCGCCACCGTGATCGATCCGGCGCGGGGCCGGCGGAGACTGTCGCAGCAGCAGTTCCAGGCCGGATACTCCGGCAAGGTCCTGCTGGCCGACGCCCCCGCCGGGCTCACCCCCGCCGCCCGGCCCCGGCCCTGGCGCGTGCTGCGCCCGCTGCTGGCACCCGCGCTGGCCAACCGGGGGCTGATCGTCGCGGTGCTGCTGACCTCGCTGACGGCGCAGCTGCTCGGGCTGGCCGTGCCGCTGTTCACCAAACTCGTGGTGGACCGGCCGGTGGCGATGGACGCGACGACGCTGGCGGCCGCCGCGCTGTGCGTCGTGCTCGTGTACGGGCTGACGTCCTGGACCCGCGCCCGGATGCTGATCCGGCTGCAGACCTCGGTGGCGGCCGAGGGGATGCGCGCACTCGTCGGCCACACGCTGGCGCTGCCGTACCGCTTCTTCCAGCGCCGCTCCAGCGGTGACCTGCTGAGCCGGCTCAGCGGGGTGGCCATGCTGCGCGATCTGCTCACCGAACAGTCGCTGGCCTTCCTGTTCGACCTGGCCACCGCGGTGACGTACCTGACCCTGCTCATCCTCGCCGCGCCCGGGCTCGGGCTGGTGACGCTCGCGGCGGCGGCGCTGCAGGCCGGTGTGGTCCTGGCCACCGCCCGCCGCGGCATGCACCTGGCCTTCGCCGCCCTGCACACCACCGCCGCCACCCAGGCCACCATGGTCGACAGCCTGGCCGGCATCGAGGCGATCAAGGCCTCCGGCGGGGAGGCGGCCGCGGCGGACCGCTGGCGCGTCCACCACGAGGAGGAGCTGACCACCGGGGCGGCCCGGGACCGGCACGTGGCCGCGGTCCAGACCGTCACCACCACCCTGCAGATCGCGCTCCACCTGAGCCTGCTGGTGACCGTGTTCGCCTCGACCTCCGGGACGCTGGGCGACCGGCTCGCCCTGGTGTCCCTCGCCGTCGCCGCGACCACGCCGCTCGCGTCGCTCCTGGGCATCGTCTACCAGCTGCAACTGGCCGCCGCACACCTGGGCCGCATCGCCGACCTGATGGGTACGCCGCAGGAGCGCATCGGCGGCGTCCGTCCGGACGGCGGGTTGCGCGGCAGCGTCACCGTCACCAAGATCAGCGTCGGCTACGACGCCCGTACGCCGGTGCTCCGCGACCTCTCCCTGCGCATCCCGGCCGGCGCGCGGGTCGCCATCGTCGGCGCGTCGGGATCCGGCAAGACCACCCTCGGCCGTACCCTCATCGGCCTGACCGAGCCGACCGCCGGGCAGGTCCGCTTCGACGACATCCCGCTGCAAGAACTCGACCGGCAGTGGCTGCGCCGGCAGGTGGGCGTGGTCACCCAGCAGCCACACCTGTTCTCCGGCACCATCGCCGCCAACATCGCGGGCTTCACCCCCGTCAACCACCAGGCGGTCGAGCACGCCGCCCGCCTGGCCGAACTCCACGACGAGATCGTGCGCCTCCCGCAGGGCTACGACACCAACGTCGGAGAGGGCGGTACGCGCCTGTCCGGCGGCCAGCGCCAGCGCCTGGCGCTGGCCCGCGCCCTGGTCCACCGCCCTCGCATCCTGCTGCTGGACGAGCCCACCGCGGCGCTGGACGCGGTCACCGAGGAACGCATCCGCCGCAACCTGCTCAGGCTCGGCCAGACCCAGGTCATCATCGCCCACCGGCTGTCCACGATCCAGGACGCGGACCTGATCGTCGTGCTGCACCGCGGCCAGATCATCGAGGCGGGCACCCATCACCAACTCATGACCCACGACGGCCACTACGCCTACCTGGTGCGGCACCAGCACCAGTCGCCCGGCCCCACACCGGCCCTCAACCCCCGTTGACACGCACCCGGGCGGCCGATTGCCGGCTCGTCCTGCCATGATCACCGTGCGGGAGGTGTCCCCCGGGAGGCCCTGCGGCGGATGGGGGTTACCTTGTGTTCGGTGGCTGAGCTGTCCGTATGTGGCGTCGCGGCCGACGGGGGAAAGGGGAGACCCGCGCCTTTCCACTCTCAACGTATAGCGCACCGGGGGGCTTGCCACAAGACCCGGGTCATGCCGCAGAATCGTCCGCCGAGGCCAGAACCTGCGGAAATGGGGGACGCGAAGTGCGTGTGGTGTTGTCGACGTACGGGTCGCGCGGGGACGTCGAACCGATGGCGGCACTCGCGGTGCGGTTGCGGGAGCTCGGCGCGGAGGTGCGGGTGTGCGCGCCGCCGGACGAGGAGTTCGCGCAGCTGTTGGCCGGGGTCGGCGTGCGGCTGGTGCCGGTCGGTCAGTCGGCGCGTGCGCTGACGACCGCGGCGCCGCCGCCGTCATCCCTGCCCGAGCGCGCGGCCGAATTGATCGCCGGCCAGTTCGACGCGGTCACTGCGGCGGCCGAGGGGTGTGACGTGCTGGTGGCGACCGGCATGATGCCGGCCGCCGCCGGTGCGCGGTCGGTGGCCGAGAAACTGGGCATCCCTTCCGTGTCCGTGACCTTCCAGCAGCTCACCCTGCCGTCGCCGCACCGCCCGCCGCTGGCCTATCAGGGCCGGCCGTTCCCGCCGGAGGTGACCGACAACCGGGTGCTGTGGGACCTGGACGCCCAGAGCATCAACGCGCTGTTCGGTGCGGCGCTCAACACCAGCCGGGCGTCGAACGGCCTGCCGCCGGTGGACGACGTTCGCGACTACGTCATCGGCGACCAGCCGTGGCTGGCGACGGACCCGGCCCTGGACCCGTGGCAGGGGATGCCGGAGCTCGACGTCGTACAGACCGGCGCGTGGATCCTGCCGGATGCTCGCCCGCTCCCGGCCGAGCTGGTGGCGTTCCTGGAGGCCGGCGAACCGCCGGTGTACGTGGGCTTCGGCAGCATGCCCATGCACGCTTCCAAGGACGTCGCCCGGGTGGCCATCGAGGCGGTCCGGGCGCAGGGCCGCCGCGCGCTCGTCAGGCGCGGCTGGGCCGACCTGGCTCTGATCGACGACCGGGACGATTGCTTCGCCGTCGGCGAGGTCAACCAGCAGGCGCTGTTCGGCCGGGTGGCCGCGGTCGTGCACCACGGTGGCGCGGGCACGACGACGACGGCCGCGCGGGCCGGCGCGCCTCAGGTGGTGGTGCCCCAGGCGACGGATCAGCCGTACTGGGCGGGTCGGGTGGCCGAGCTGGGCATCGGCGCGGCACACGACGGTCCGGCTCCGACCGCCGAGTCCCTGTCGGCCGCGCTCAGGACGGCTCTGGCCCCCGAGACCCGCGTACGAGCGGCTGCCGTCGCCGGCACGATCCGCACCGACGGGGCGGCGGTGGCCGCGAAGCTGCTGCTCGACGTGGTCAGCCCGGAAAGGCGGTCCGCATCCGCGTGACCCCCGGCGACCGGGTTCGTCACGCCGGTCCAGACGCCGACCTTCGCAAGCGACCTCACATCGGAGCTGATGACGTGAATCCCCTGACCACCGGCGTGTTCGACCTGCCCGAGCATCTTGCCCCCAAGGCCGACCCGGCGCTGATCGCCGGCGATGAGCGGCACTTCGCGGCCATCGCGGAGAGCCTTGAGCAGTCGATCTCCGAGCTGTCCGACCGCCTCGACGCCGAGCGCAAGGCGCCCGGCGGAAAGGGGCGGGCGGCCCTGGACCGGGACCTGGAGATCCACCGGCTCTCCGCCCGCCTGCGCGCGCTGCGTCGCTTCGGTCTGGACCTGTGCCTCGGACACATGGTCAGCGCGGACGACCCCGAGCCCGTGTACATCGGACGACTCGGCCTCACGGACAGCGAGGGCCGCCGGCTGCTGCTCGACTGGCGTTCCCCCGCGGCCGAGCCGTTCTTCGGAGCCACCCACGGGAACCCGATGGGTCTGGCGAGCCGCCGCAGGTACCGCTGGACCCGCGGCCGGATCAGCGACTACTGGGACGAGGTGTTCACCTCGGACGGGTTCGAAGGGCACCACGCCGCGCTCGACGACCAGTCCGCCTTCATCGCCAGCCTGGGCAGCAGCCGGTCGCCACGGATGCGAGACGTGCTCGGCACCATCCAGGCCGACCAGGACGCCATCATCCGCGCGGGATCCAGCGGCGCCCTCGTCGTCGACGGCGGTCCGGGTACGGGCAAGACCGTCGTCGCCCTGCACCGCTCCGCGTATCTCCTCTACTCCGATCCTCGCCTCGGTCACCGCCGGGGTGGCGTGCTGTTCGTCGGCCCGCACCAGCCGTACCTGGCCTACGTCGCCGACGTCCTCCCCAGCCTCGGCGAGGAGGGCGTACAGACCTGCACCCTGCGGGACCTCGTCGCCGAGGGAGCCACGGCGGCGATCGAGACCGATCCGGACGTGGCCCGCCTGAAGTCGTCCGCGAACCTGGTCAAGGCGATCGAGCCGGCCGTCAGGTTCTACGAGAACGCGCCCACCAAGGGGATGACGGTCACGACCCACTGGTCCGACATCTGGCTGAGCCCCGAGGACTGGGCCGAGGCGTTCGAGGCGGCGGAGCCCGGCACCCCGCACAACGAGGCGCGCGACCAGGTCTGGGAGGAACTGCTGACGATCCTGGCGGACAAGCACGACAACGAGGACATCTCACCTGACCTGCTCCGCAAGTCGCTGCTGCGGAACAGGGAGCTGCTCACGACCTTCAACCGCGCGTGGCCGCTGATCGAAGCGGCCGACCTCGTCGGAGACCTGTGGTCGGTACCTGCCTACCTGCGGATGTGCGCCCCCTGGCTCAGCCCCGACGAGGTCAGGCGGTTGCAGCGCGCGGACGCCCAGGCCTGGACGGTGTCCGACCTGCCGCTCCTGGACGCGGCGCGGCAGCGGCTCGGCGACCCGGAGGCGGCGCGGCGCAAGCGGCGGCAGGAGGCCTCCGTCGCCGCTGAACGCGAGCGCATGGCCGGCGTCGTCGACAACCTGCTCGAGGCCGATGACGACGGTGAAGGCGCGGTGACGATGCTGCGCGGACAGGACCTGCGGGACGCCCTGGTCGACGAGAACGCATCACCCGGTATCGAACCGGACCAGCTCGCCGGCCCGTTCGCGCACATCGTCGTGGACGAGGCTCAGGAGCTGACCGACGCGGAGTGGCAGATGCTGCTGCTCCGGTGCCCGTCCCGGAGCTTCACCATCGTCGGGGACCGGGCCCAGGCCAGGCACGGGTTCACGGAGTCGTGGCAGGAACGGCTGGAGCGGGTCGGGCTCGACCGCGTCAACCTGGCGTCCCTGAGCATCAACTACCGAACGCCGGAAGCGATCATGGCGGCGGCCGAGCCGGTCATCCGGGCCGCGCTCCCGGACGCCAACGTGCCGACCTCCATCCGCAGCACCGACGTCCCCGTCGTACACGGGGCTGTTACGGAGCTGAGCTCGATCCTCGACACCTGGCTCGCCGCGCATGCCGACGGGATCGCCTGCGTGATCGGCGACCCCACGTTCCAGGGGACGCCCCGCGTGCGGTCGCTGACTCCGGAGCTGTCGAAGGGGCTCGAGTTCGACCTGGTCGTTCTCGTCGACCCGGAGGCGTTCGGCGAGGGCATCGAAGGAGCGGTCGACCGTTATGTCGCGATGACCCGGGCGACCCAGCAACTGGTCATCCTCACGAGCTCCTGACCTCGGCTCCGGGGCGAGGCCAAGGTAGGACACCGGCACGAGGGCTTCACGGCGTGGCCCTGACGGCTCGGCCGTGGATGCCATGGCAGAACCGTACTTGGGCTCGAATGTGCGAAAGGTATGGTGAGGGCCTATGACGACGTTTCGGATCAGCGAGGCCGCGGCGCTGCTCGGGGTCAGCGCCGACACCGTCCGCCGGTGGGTGGACGCGGGGCGGCTGGCGGCCGAGCGGGACGAGCACGGTCATCGCCAGGTGAACGGCGCCGACCTGGCCGCCTTCGCCCGGGCTCAGGTCGAGGAGATCGAGAGCGGCAGCCGTTCCTCGGCGCGTAACCGCTTTCGGGGGATCGTGACCGAGGTGATCCGGGACGCGGTGATGGCGCAGGTGGAGATCGCCGCCGGGCCGTTCCGGGTGGTGTCGCTGATGAGCCGCCAGGCCGCCGACGAGCTCGGCCTGGAGGTGGGGGTGATGGCGGTCGCCGTGATCAAGTCCACCAACGTCGTCGTCGAGATCCCCGGTCACGAGCGCGTGAGCAGCAGCCAATCCGCATGACCGATCCCGTGCGCACCCACCAGGCGGACCTGAAAGGCGGGTCCGCCGGCCGTCCGGGCCGTCGGGCTTCCGGGCGGCTGCCGTGGATGCTGGTCGTGCCCGCGCTGGTGGGCCTGGCCTTCCTGGTGCTGCCGCTGGCCGGGCTGCTGATCCGCGCGCCGTGGGGCACGCTGCTGGAGCGGCTGGCCGAACCGCAGGTGCTGGAGGCGTTGCGGCTGTCGCTGGTGTGCGCGACCATCGCGACGGCTCTGTGCCTGGTGCTCGGGGTGCCGCTGGCGTGGCTGCTGGCCAGGGTGGACTTCCCGGGGCGGCGGGTGGTGCGGGCGCTGGTGACCGTTCCGCTGGTGCTGCCGCCGGTGGTGGGCGGTGTGGCGCTGCTGCTGGTGCTGGGGCGGCGCGGGCTGGTCGGGCAGTGGCTGGAGTCGTCGCTGGGGATCACGCTGCCGTTCACCACGGCGGGGGTGGTCGTCGCGGAGGCGTTCGTGGCGATGCCGTTCCTGGTGATCAGCGTGGAAGGCGCGCTGCGCGGCGCCGACCGGCGCTTCGAGGAGGCGGCCGCCACGCTAGGGGCCTCGCGCTGGACCGTGTTCCGGCGGGTGACGCTGCCGCTGATCGCGCCGGGTGTGGTGGCCGGGGCGGTGCTGTGCTGGGCTCGGGCGCTGGGGGAGTTCGGCGCGACGATCACGTTCGCGGGCAACTTCCCGGGCACCACCCGTACGATGCCGCTGGCCGTCTACCTGGCGCTGGAGACGGAGCCGGAGGCGGCGATCGTGCTCAGCCTCGTCCTGCTGGCCGTCTCCGTGATCATCCTGGCCAGCCTGCGGGATCGGTGGGTGAGCAGCCCATGACACTGCAGGCCCATCTGGTGGTCTCCCGGCCCGCCTTCACCCTCGACCTCGCGTTCGAGGTGGCCGCGGGCGAGGTGGTGGCCCTGCTCGGCCCCAACGGGGCGGGCAAGACGACCGCGCTGCGCGCCCTGGCCGGGCTCGTCGCGCTGTCCGGCGGCGAGATCGTCCTGGACGGCCGCGATCTGCACCCGCTGGCCGCCGAGCAGCGCCCGATCGGCATGGTCTTCCAGGACTACCTGCTCTTCCCGCACCTGACGGCGCTCGACAACGTCGCCTTCGGGCCGCGCTGCCAGGGCGTCCCCAAGGCCGAGGCCCGCCGCACGGCCGCCGTCCTGCTGGAACGGGTCGGCCTGGCCGACCGGGCCGCCGCCAAGCCGCGCCAGCTCTCCGGCGGGCAGGCTCAGCGGGTCGCGCTGGCCCGGGCGCTGGCCGTACGGCCCAGCCTGCTCCTGCTGGACGAGCCGCTGGCCGCCCTCGACGCCCACACCCGGCTGGAGATCCGCTCGCACCTGCGCCGTCACCTGGCCGACTTCGACGGCGCGACCGTCCTGGTCACCCATGACCCCCTGGACGCGATGGTGCTGGCCGACCGGCTGATCGTCATCGAGAACGGCGCCGTCGTCCAGCAGGGCACCCCGGCCGAGGTGGCCCGGCACCCGCGTACCGACTACGTGGCCCGCCTGGTCGGGCTCAACCTGTATCGGGGTCTGGCCGACGGGGCGCGGGTCAAGGTCGGCGAGCTGCTGCTGCACACCTCCGAACGGCTCGACGGACCCGCGTTCGTCGCCTTCCCGCCCGCCGCCGTGGCCCTCTACCGGACGCGTCCGGACGGGAGCCCGCGCAACCTGTGGGAGGCGCGCATCGAGGGCATCGAACGGCACGGCGACAACGTACGCGTCCACCTCGACGGGCCGATCACCGCCTTCGCCGACATCACCCCCGCCGCCCTGGCCGACCTCGACCTGACGCCCGGCCAGCAGATCTGGGCCTCGGTCAAGGCCGGCGAGACCCACGCCTACCCGGCATGAACGCTAGACCCATAACCGGTCGGCGGCGCACACCCTGATGTCGGTGACCTGGCTGATGTGCCGCGAGCCGCAGTGATCTCCCGGCATCACCAGGTGCGGCCCCTGCTCGGTCAGGTCCCGGCAGTCCATGGTGACGGCGAGCAGCGCCGCCGTGTTGCCGAACTCAGGGTCGATCTCGCCCCACGACAGCACGGCGCGGTGGCCGTCGCGTCCCAGCACCGCGATCAGATAGCGCACACGTATCTGCAAGGGTTTTTCGGCATGTTCATGGCAGATGAGATGACGACAGGCTGATCAGCACCGCTTTCAGTACACGTCACGTACGTAGCGCTTCGCCGCGGCGAGCTGCTTGACGTACGCGGTGGCGTCGTCGGGGGCCAGGCCGCCGTGGCGGGCCGCGATGTCGCGCAGGGTCTGGTCGACGTCCTTGGCCATCCGGGCGGCGTCGCCGCACACGTACACGTGCGCGCCCTCCTGCAGCCAGCTCCACAGTTGCACGCCGTGCTCGCGCATCCGGTCCTGCACGTAGACCTTGGCCCGCTGGTCGCGGGAGAAGGCCAGGTCCAGCCGGGTCAGCAGGCCGTCGTCGTGCAGCGCGGCCAGCTCGTCGCGGTAGTAGAAGTCGGTCGTGCGGCGCTGCTCGCCGAAGAAGAGCCAGTTGCGGCCGGGGTGGCCGAGGGCCCGGCGTTCGTCGAGGAAGCCGAGGAAAGGAGCCACGCCGGTGCCCGGGCCGATCATCACCATGGGGGCGCCGGGGTCGGCGGGCGGCCGGAAGTGCTTGGTGGGCTGGACGTGCACCGGGACGGTGGTCTGCTCGGGGCTGTCGGCCAGGTACGCCGAGCACGCGCCGCCCCGCGTCGTGCCACGCGGGTTGCGGAAGCGCACCACCGAGACCGTCAGGCTGATCCGGTCGGGGCTGGTGAGCGGGCTGGAGGAGATGGAGTACAGGCGTGGCTGGAGCCGTTTGAGCACGTCGGCCCACTCCTGGGCCGTGGCGCGCACGGGGAGCTCGGCGAGCACGTCCACGGCCTGGCGACCCCACACCCATTTGTCCAGCTCGCCCTTGTTGCCCGGGCGCAGGAGCCGGGCGAGGTCGCGGTCGTGGGTGCGTTCGGCGACGAACTTCAGCAGGCCAGAGGTGATCTTGGTGATGTCGAGGTGGCGATAGAGGGCCTCGCGGAGCGGCAGCGTGCCCAGACCGGGGAGCTCGACGGTGTCGGCGGGGCTGAGGCCGGTGCCGGCCAGCCATTCCATGACCAGGTCCAGGCTGTTGACGGGCAGCACGCCGAGGGCGTCGCCCGCCTGGTAGGTCAGCTCGCCGCCGGTGTCGAAGGTGAACTGCCGAACCTCTTTGGCCGAGCCCGGCAGGCTGAGCAGCCTGTTCGCCGTCAGCGTCGCGGTGAAGGGGGTGGCGCGGGTGCCGGACGGCATGGCCGTCGTGGGTTCGCTCCGCGCCGGTCCGGGATCGGCCAGGGTGGACAGGAGCTGGTTGAGCCAGTCCAGGGCGCGTTCGTGCTCGTCCGGCTCGCAGTCGACGCGTGGCGCGAGGCGGAGCGCGCCGAGCTCCTCCAGGCGCCGGTCGAGGCGCCGGCCGTGGCCGCAGAAGTCGTCGTAGCTGGAGTCGCCGAAGGCGAGGACGGCATAGCGTACGCCGTCGAGCCGAGGCGCCCCGGGCTCGGCGAGCGCGTCCCAGAACGCGGTGCCGTTGTCGGGGGCCTCGCCGTCGCCGAACGTGCTGGAGATGATCAGCAGGTCCGCGTCCGGCGTCAGGGCCTGCGGGGCGCAGTCGTCCATGCTGACCAGGCGGGCGCTGCGGCCGGCGCCCGCCAGCCGCTCGGCGCTGGCCGCCGCGAACTCCTCGGCGTTGCCCGTCTGCGAGGCCCACAGGATGACGATCTCGCGTGCCGGGGCCTCCGGCTCGGCGGATGCGGGCTCCGGTTCGGTGGGCTTCCGCGCCGGGCGGACGATGCGGGAGAAGGCGCCGGCCAGCGCCCCGTTCACCCACACCGCGTGGTCCGGCGCGAAGGGCGCATGATCCGGCAGCACCGGTACGTCCGCTCCGTCCAGCGGGGTGCTCGCCAGGCCGGACAGGAATCCGGACAGATAGCGGCGTTCCGACGGGGAGAGCTCCGGCGGGGTCACGTCGGCGAGCCCGAACAGGCCGCGCAGCGCGCCGACGGCGACCGGCGCCCGCACCTCCTCGGCCGTACGAACATCGGATGCCGGGACGGGAGCGGCCGTGGCGGGGTCCGGGGCGACCTTGGCGAGGGAGACCGCGCACACCTTCAGCTCGGGCTGGAAGGAGATGGGGTCGACGGCATCGCTGGTGACGGCGTTGACGCTGAGGTACTCGCCGAAGAGATCGTTCCAGTGGAACGGCGCGAACAGGTTGCCCGGCATGACCCGGTCCGTCACCACCGCCGGCAACACGGCCCGCCCGCGCCGCGAGGAGACCGTCACGAGGTCGCCCTCGCCGATGCCGTGCTCGGCGGCGTCGGCCGGGTTGATCTCCACGAACGGGCCGGGGTTGAGCTTGTTCAGCTTCGCGATCTTGGCCGTCTTGGTGAGCGTGTGCCACTGGTGCTGCACCCGCCCGGTGTTGAGCACGTACGGGAAGGTGTCGTCGGGCAGCTCGGCGGCGGGCAGGTGCGGACGCGGGAAGAAGATGGCCCGGCCGTCGGGGGTGGCGAAGGCCAGCCGCGGGCCGCTGCCGTCCTCGCGCGTGAGCGTCTCCTGGCTGCGGCCGTCGTTGAGGTAGCGGACCGGGTTGCGCTCGCCGGAGCCGGGCGGGGCGGGCCACTGCACGGGGGTTTCGCGTAGCCGGTCGTACGTCACGCCGCGCAGGTCGTACCCGGTCGCCGGGTTCCACGCCCGCTTGATCTCCTCGAACACCTCCTCCGCGCTCGAATAGGAGAAGCCGTCCTCGAACCCCATCTCGCAGGCGACCCGGGCGATGATCATCCAGTCGGGCAGCGCCTCGCCGACCGGATCGACGGCCTGCCGGAGCAGGGTGAGGTTGCGCTCGGAGTTGATCATCACGCCTTCGGTCTCGGCCCACAGGGCGGCGGGCAGGACCACGTCGGCGTAGGCGTTGGTCTCGGTGGCCGCGAAGACGTCCTGCGTGACGACGAACTCGGCGGCCTCCAGACCCGCGATCACCGTCCTGCGGTTGGCGACGCTGGCCACGGGGTTGGTGCAGATGATCCAGCACGCCTTGATCTCGCCCTCGGCCATCCGGGAGAACATCTCGATCGTGCCCTGCCCGACGTCGGTACGCAGCGTGCCGGGCGCGATGCCCCACAGGTCCTCGACGAACCGGCGGTCCTGCTCCACCAGCACCGAGCGCTGCCCGGGCAGGCCGGGGCCCATGTAGCCCATCTCGCGGCCGCCCATCGCGTTGGGCTGGCCGGTCAGCGAGAACGGGCCGCTGCCCGGGCGGCAGATCGCGCCCGTGGCCAGGTGCAGGTTGCACAGCGCGTTGGTGTTCCAGGTGCCGTGGGTGCTCTGGTTGAGCCCCATCGTCCAGCAGCTCATCCACTCGCCGGCCTCGCCGATCCACCGGGCCGCCTGGCGCAGGTCGGCCTCGGGGATGCCGGTGAGCTCGGAGACCTTGGCGGGCGGGTAGTCGAGCAGGAAGCCCGGCATGGCCTCCCAGCCGCGGGTGTGCTCGGCGACGAACTCCTCGTCGACGTGCCCGTTCTCCACCAGCAGGTGCAGCAGCCCGTTGAGCAGGGCCAGGTCCGTGCCGGGCCGGATCTGCAGGAACAGGTCGGCCTTTGCGGCGGTGGCGGTGCGCCGCGGGTCCACCACGATCAGCTTGGCGCCGGCCTTGACCCGGTCCATCATGCGCAGGAATAGGATGGGGTGGCAGTCGGCCATGTTCGCGCCGATGACGAAGAACACCTCGGCGCGCTCGAAGTCCTCGTACGAGCCGGGCGGGCCGTCCGAGCCCAGCGACAGCTTGTAACCGCTGCCCGCGCTGGCCATGCACAGCCGCGAGTTCGACTCGATCTGGTTGGTGCCGACGAACCCCTTGGCCAGCTTGTTGGCCAGGTACTGGGCCTCCAGCGTCATCTGCCCGGACACGTAGAACGACAGCGCGTCGGGCCCGTGCTCGTCCAGGATCGCGCGCAGCCGCCGGGCGGTCGCCGTGATCGCCGCGTCGACGCCGCTCTCCTCCGGCTGCACGCCCCTGGCGGGCCTGACGAGCGCGCGTTCCAGCCGGCCCGGGGCGGCGAGCATGTCGGCGCTGGTCGCCCCCTTGGTGCACAGGCGACCGGCGTTGGCCGGATGGCTCTTGTCGCCGGCGACCTTGACCACCCGCCGCCGCCCGTCCGCGCCCCGGGCCACGTCCAGGACGATCCCGCACCCTACGCCGCAGTAGGAGCAGACGGTCTTCACACGCGCGATGGCGTTGCTCGGGTCTGTCGCCGTCATCGGCCCTTCCCCTTCGACAGGGCCTGAACGACGTTCCCTCTCCGTGGGCGCGCCGCAGCCGCACCGGGCAGATCCAACGCGCAAAACGTAAGAAACAGGCGTTACGCGGATGTCACAGCAGCCGACCGCCGCCGGTTACATCCACATCACCGCCGATCCCCGCCCGCCACACGCCCAGGGTCACGAGGCGGCGCGGGCGAGCACGTCGCGGATGAGGGCGACCACCTCGCCGGGGGTGAACTCCATGGCGTTGTCGCCGACGCTGATCTCGAAGCTGCATCGGCTCGGGCCGGGCGCGGAGCGGACCCGTCCCCAGAGCTGGATGCCGCGTTCGGCGAGGATCTCCTCGCCGGCCCGCTCGACGGCGCGCCTGGGAGCCGGCAGGTGGATGTGGAACAGCGGCGTCTGCGGGGGATCGGGGTAGGCGTGGGCGGCGCCGTCGGCGTTGACGGCCGCCGCGATGGCGACGGCGTGCTCGTGGTAGGCGGGCATGCGTGCGGCCAGGGTGTCGAGGCCGACGAGGGCGGCCAGGGCGAGCGGCCAGGCGTCGCGGATGCCGCCGCCGAGCCGCTGGCGCCACACCCGGGCCGCGTCCACCGTGGCGGTGTCGGCGGCGAGCACGGCGCCCCGTACGCCCTGCAGGCTCTTGTAGAGCGAGACGTAGACCGTGTCGAAGAGGGCGGCGATCTCGTCGAACGGCCGGCGATAGTACGTCTGGGCCTCCCACAACCGGGCGCCGTCCAGGTGCGCGGCGGCGCCGGTGGCCCGTACGAGGGCGACCTGCTCGCACAGGTCCTGCCATTCCGGAAGCAGGCCGCCGAGGTCGCGCTGCGGCAACTCCCAGACGACCGCCGCGAGCGGCTCGCCCGCCGCCCGCAGATCGTCGGTGGTCATCAGCTCGTGCGGGTCGCCGGTGCGGCGCATCCGCAGGCCGTGGACGGCGTTGTAACCCTGCTCCTCCCAGACGTCGAGATGCGATTGCGGGTGCGCGGCGAAGGTGCGGCGCCCGCGCCGGTCGGCGTGCAGGCGCAACGCGACCTGCTGGGCCATCGTCCCGCTGGGGAAGAACAGGGCGCTTTCCTTGCCGAGGAGCTCGGCCAGCCGCCGCTCCAGCACCGCTACGGGGCCGTCAGGGCCGTCCGGCGGGGTGTCGTCGTCCACGAGCGCCAGCATCTGCTCCAGCATCACCCGTGGCGTACGCCGGATCGGCGCGTGCAGGAACAACGACCGTCGGATCATCTGCATATCCTTCGCTATTGCGACTATTTCGCAATAGTAGCCTCCCGGCGCCCGGATGCGTCAGAGGTCAACGGTCAGGCGAACGGTCACCACGTCCCCCACGTCGAGCCCTTCGGCCTTCCGCACCCCCGCCTTCACCGGCACGATGTAACGCCCGTCCTTCGGGAACAGCGACGTCTTCCACCGGGTCTCCCGTATCTGGGCCGTGACCGGGATCATGCCCCAGCCATAGCTCACCGCGCCGGCGGTCGTCTCCAGATCACGGCACTCCTCGTCCGGAACGGTGATGAAGTGCCAGGGCGCCGGCCCCCTCCAGAACCACATCTCACTGCTGAACTCCACGTTCATCGACCCAGGATAGGAGCTGCTAAAGCCCGAGATCGTCCAGCTCCTTCAGCAGCGCGCTTCGAGGGCTCTGCCGCGGTGGGGCGGACGGCGTGCGCCGGGACCGGCCGCGTTCGCGGAATATCCAGCCGCCCGCCAGGCCGCCGGCAAAGCCGAACAGGTGAGCCTGCCAGCCGATCCCCTCCTGGGGCAGCAGGCCGGCGAACTGGTAGGCGAAGCACAGGGCCATGACCACGCCCACCACGATGTCGATGAGATGCCGGTCGAACGCGCCGCGCACCAGGATGTAGCCGAAGTAGCCGAAGACGACACCGCTCGCGCCCGCCCCCGTGGCGTCGGGGCTGGCGGTGAACCAGGCGCCGAGACCGCTGACCAGGATGATGAGCCCTGTCACGCTGAGGAACTTGCGCACGCCCCGATAAGCGGACAGGAAGCCGAAGATGAACAACGGCCCCGAGTTCGCCTCGATGTGCGCCCAACTCCAGTGCAGGAACGGCGCCGACACGATGTCGGGCAGGCTCGCGGGGTTCCACGCCTGGACCCCGTACTCGTAACTCAGCGTGTAGCCCGATGCCCAGTTGGCGATCTGGATCGTCCAGATGACGGCCAGCGCTCCGACCATCACCCATAACGCCTTGCGCGCCTCAGCGATCATGATCTCGGCCGTAGGGCCTTTGGCTTCCACGTGATTCCTCCGGAGCGTCCGTGCCTTTTCCGGGAATCAGTATCGGGGCCATCGATCACGAATACGGCAGCAGCCGGCGACGACGTCAGGGCTTGTTCAGGTAAGTGAGTACGGCGAGGACGCGGCGGTTGTTGTTGTCGTCATCGGTGATGCCGAGTTTGCCGAACATGGAGGTCGTGTACTTGCTGACAGCGCTCTCGCTGAGAAAGAGCCGCCGGCCGATGGCCTGATTGGACAATCCCTCGGCCATGAGGCCGAGCACGGAGTATTCGCGTTCGGTGAGCTGTCCGAGTCGTCGGTCCGAGGACCCGCTGGACAACAATTTGGCGATGACCGCCGGGTCCATGGCGGTCCCGCCGGCTGCGACGCGTTCGAGGGCGTCGATGAACTGATCGGCGTCGAACACGCTCTCCTTGAGGAAATAGCCGATGCCGCCGGCGCCGTCGGCGAGGAGTTCGCGGGCGTACAACTGCTCGACGTGCTGCGAAAGGATCAGGACCGGCAGCCCCGGCACTTCGCCGCGGGCGGCGAGGGCCGCCCGCAGGCCCTCGTCGGACTGGGTCGGCGGCATGCGGACGTCGACGACGGCGACATCGGCCCGCCACCTCAGCAGCGCGTCGAGCGTCTCGGGCCCGGTGGTCGCCGTCGCCACCACCTCGTGCCCGTACGCCTGGAGCAGGCGGACCATCCCGTCGCGCAGGAGGTAGAGGTCTTCGGCTACAACGATTCGCATGGCACGACCATCCTCACACGCGTCGGACCGCCCGCCGGACTGGTGATCTCCACGGTGCCGTCGAAGACCGCCAGGCGCCGGCGCAGCCCCGCGAGTCCGCCCCCGGCGCTCACACTCGCCCCGCCCCGGCCGTCGTCCTCGACGTCGACGGCGATGCCGGTCTCGTCGCGGGTGATCGAGATTCGCGCCCGGGTCGCGTGGGCGTGCTTGACGGCGTTGGTCAGCAGTTCGGCGACCCCGAAGTACACGGCGGACTCGATCGGCGGGTCCAGGCGCAGCTGAACGCCGGCGCTCACGGCCACGTCGAGCGGGCTGTCCAGGGCGAGAGCGCGGACGGCGTCGACGAGCCCGCGCTCGTTCAGCACCGGCGGGCTGATGCCCCTGACCAGCTCGCGCAGTTCGTTCAGGGAGGTGGCGGCGCCCACCCGCGCGTCCCGCAGCAGCGCCCTGGCCTGGTCGGGGTCGGTCTCCATGAGTTTCTCCGCGGTCGCCAGCGAGAGCCCGAGCGCGACCAGGCGTGCCTGCGCTCCGTCGTGCAGGTCCCGCTCGATCCGGCGGATCTCGGCGGCCTGCGCGACCGTGGTGTCCGCGCGCTGGGCCGTCAGCTCATCGACCCGGTCCGCCAGCGCCATCGCGGGCGACGGGCGCAGGAAGCGGACGGCCACCGGTACGACGGGCCGCCAGGCGTACGGGGCGGCGGCGACCGCCACGACCAGGCCGAGCACCCCGACGAGGAGCGACGACCGGCTGAACCCGAGGACCGCCGCCACGGCTCCGGCCGGCGGGACGGCGGCGACCACACCCGCGGTGAGCGGCGCGATCGCCGTGAACCGCAGGTCGCGCCAGAAGCCGGGATCTCTCCACCGGGTCCGCCACTTCTGGTCCATGAGGGCGTCGCGTCTGGTGCGCTCGTAGCTGAAGCCGTTCCACCAATACCCGGTGGACAGCTGCGTCACCGGCGCGGCCTGCCGATCTCCGGCGGGGATGACGGTGCCCGTCCACTTCGCGACGACGGCGCGGACCATCCGGCTCACCGGGCGCGCCAGGGCGAGCGTGCCGATGCACGCCCACACGAACGGCACCGTCCCCGACCACGGGTCCCCGCCCCACCACCAGATCCACAGAGCCACGGCGGCGGCCCACACGGCCGGGACCGGCATGGTGACGGCCACCACCACGCAGGCACGCACGAACCCCACGCAGGCGCTCGACACCCACTGTCGCATGATTCTTCCTTCTCACTTCACGACCACGGCTTGGTGTCTTCACTGTGCACCGCGCCGGAGCCGCTCCCCGCCGGATCGGCCCTGAAGTGGGTCTGGACCCACCCAACCGTACGTCCAGCCCCATACCGCCCCATCCATGCCCTCCCTAGCGTGATCACCAATCCAGACAACACAAGGGATGAAACAGACATGGAATCCTTCGGCAAGGTCAAGATCCTCGTCGCCGCCTACGGCGCGCTCAGCGCCGCCGTGCTCGCCACGGTCGCCGTCCTCGCGATCGGCGGTCAGACGGTGACCTCGTTCATGTGGGGCCGGTCGGCGGGGGTGCTCGCGAGCGCCGCGGTGACCTACTGGCTGACGGTCCTCGCCGCACGGGGAGCCCGGTGGGCCTATCTGCGTGTACGCGTCATCTCGATCGTCATGCCGGTCGCGATCGTCGCCGTCGACATGATCCCAGGCATCTGCCCGATGTGGTTCGCCATGATGCAGGCGGTATGTGCCCTCCCCATCGCCGCGGCCGGGTTCGTCGTCAACGGATCCGCCCTGCGCGCCGCCTTCCCAGCGGTTGACAGGGTGCGGAGCCAGCGGCGATCCTCAGCCGGATAAAGATCAATATTTCCCTGGGGCGGCGGTGGAAAAGCGGATGAAGCTGATCAGCATGGGATTGCTCGCCGGTGTGCTCGCGGCGGCGGCCGGCGCCTTGGTGGCCCGCCGGCGCTACGTGGTGGTCACCGTCGAGGGGACGAGCATGGCTCCGACCCTGCACGACGGCGACCGGGTGCTGGTCCGGCGGCGCCGGATCGGCCAGGTGGCCAGGGGCGATGTCGTGGTGCTGGAACCTCCGTCCGACCCGCGAGTGGGGATGGACGGCACGCGCTGGAACATCAAGCGCGCCGTCGCCCTGCCGGGTGACCCGGTGCCGCCGGACGTGGACGGCGCCGCGGAGCGCGTGCCCGCGGGTGCGCTGGTGGTCTACGGCGACAACCCCCGCAGCGTCGACTCGCGGCAGCGCGGTTTCTTCCCGGCCGATCGCCTGCTCGGGGTAGCGCTGCGCCGGCTGGGCGGGTCTGCCCTGTAGGCGGCGGGACGTGAAGTTCCGGATGCTCGGACCGCTGCGGATCGAGGGCGACGACCCGCTGGCGGGATGGGCGATGATCACGGCTCCCAAGCAGCGGACCGTCCTCGCCATGCTGCTCGCCCGGGCGGGCCACGTCGTACCGATCCGGTCACTGGTGGCGGAGGTCTGGGACGACCAGCCGCCCCGCTCCGCGGTGGCGAACCTGCGTACGTACCTCATGCAGTTGCGCAAGCTGATGCCGCCCGCGGCCGACCCGGCCGTGGAGCGGCTGGTGACCTCGGACGCCGGTTACCTGTTGCGGGTCGAGCCCGAGGAGTTCGACCTCTTCCAGTTCGAGGCGCTGTCCGCGCACGCCCGCCAGGCGCTGGGCAGGCGCGATCTCAGCACCGCCCTGGACTCCTACACCCGGGCCCTCGCGCTGTGGCAGGGGATGGCGGCCGAGGACGTGCCGCTGGGGCCGACACTGCGGGAGGTGGTCGCGCGGCTCACCGACCACTACCTGAGCGTGGTGGAGGAGCACGCGGACATCCAGCTCGCCCTCGGCAGGCACGCGACGGCGGCCAAGCGGCTGCGCGAGGTGATCGGGCAGTACCCGCTGCGCGAGCGGCTGCACGGCCAGCTCATGGTGGCCCTGTACCAGAGCGGCGACGTGGTGGGCGCGCTGGACGCGTTCGGGGCCGCCCGGAAGGTCCTCGCCGACGAGCTGGGCATCGATCCGGGCCCTGACCTGCGCAGGCTGCATCAGCTGATCCTGCGCAGGGACCCGGCCCTGCTGTCGGAGGAGGAGGCCCCCGCCGACGACGGGCGGCCGCGGCCGCGCCAGCTGCCGCGCGCGCCGAGCGTGTTCGTGGGCCGCTCGGCCGAGCTCGCCCGGATCCACGCCGTGCTGGGCGCCGGCGCGGGACCGCCCGTGCTGGCGCTGCACGGCCCCGGCGGGATCGGCAAGTCGACGCTCGCCATGAAGGCGGCGTACGGCGTGGCCGACCGGTACCCCGACGGCCACCTCTACGCCGACCTCCAGGGATCGACACCGAGCCTGTCGCCGTTGCGCCCCGACGAGGTGCTCGGCCGCTTCCTCCGCGCGCTGGGGGTGCCTCCGGGCGAGGTGCCCGCGGCGCCGGCGGAGGCGGCCGCCCTCTACCAGTCGGTGCTGGCCGACCGGCGCGTCCTGGTCGTCCTCGACAACGCCGTCGGCGCCGCCCAGGTGGCTCCCTTGCTGCCGGCGGGCGGTGGCTGCGCGGCGCTGGTCACCAGCCGGTCGGCCCTGACGACGCTGGACGCCGTACCGATCGCCGTGAACATGTTCGACGAGGAGCAGTCGGTACGGATGCTGGCGCTGCTGGCCGGTCAGGCGCGCGTGGCCGCCGAGAAGGAGGCGGCGGCCGAGATCGCGAGCTGGTGCTGCCACCATCCGCTGGCGCTGCGCATCGCCGGCGCCCGCCTCGCGGGCCGGCCGGACTGGTCGCTCGCGGGCTTCAACGAGCGCCTGAGCAACCAGCGGCGGCGGCTGGACGAGCTGCAGGCGGCCGACCTGCGCGTCCGCTCCTGCTTCGAGGTCGGCTACGCGACCCTGACGAGCGCCGCGAGGACCGTCTTCCGCCTGTTCGGCGTGCTGGAGGTGCCGGAGGTGGGCGTCGAGCTCGTCGCCGCGCTGGCCGACGTCGACCTGAAGACCGCCGAGACCGTGCTCGACGAGCTGGTCGAGGCGCGCCTGATCGAGCCGGTCGGCGAGAGCCGGTTCCGCACGCACGACCTGCTGCGGCTCTTCGCGGGGGAGCTGGCCGCCTCCCACGACTCGCCGGAAGACCTGGACCTGGCCGTACGGCGGGCCCTGGACTGGTACCTCGACCTCTGCCACCAGCTGCGCGACCTGCTGCAGTCGCACCTGCGAGCCGGCGGCGGGAGCCGGGAGCGCCAGCGCGATCCCGGCCTGGTGCTGGGTGACCCCGCCGCGGCCGTGCGGTGGCTCGACACGGAGCTGCACTGCCTGGTCGCGGCCGCCGTCCAGGCCGCGCGCGGGGAGCCGGATACGGCGCGCTTCGCCATCGAGCTGATGACCCTGGTCAAGGCCACGGTGATGAAGGGCGGCTACTGGCGGGAGCTGGAGACCATCGCACGGCTCGCCATCGAGGTGGCGCGGCGCGACGGCGACCGCGGCGCGGAGGCGTCCACGCTCGCGACCCTGGGGCTGCTGGAGTGGCGGGCCGGCCAGGGGGAGGCGGCCGGCGGCCACCTGCGGCGCGCGCTCGAGCTCTGGCGCGACCTGGGCAACCGCGAGGAGGAAGGGATGGCGCTGCACAACCTCGGCTGGCTGCACATGCAGACCGGCGACCTCAACGCGGCCCTCGGCCGCATCAGCGCGAGCCTGCGGCTGCTCAAGACGCACGGGTCCAGGCGCGTCGGGCTGGTCGGCCACAGCCTGGGCGAGCTCCTGCTCCAGCTGGGCAGGGACGCCGAGGCGGTGGACCGCTTCGAACGGTGCCTGACCGTCCGCCGGGCCGATCGCGACCTGAACGGCGAGAGCATCACGCTGGCGGCGCTCGGCCGGGCCTACTGCCTGCTCGACCGGCGGGACGAGGCGCTGGCCGCGATGGACGAGGCGCTGGCCCGCTGCGAGGAGACCGGCAACCGGGAGGACGAGTGGGAGGTGCTGCTCAGCAGGTCCGAGATCCGGCTGCGGCAGGGTGCCCTCGCCGCGGCCGAGCGCGACCTGGTCAGGGCCCTGGAGCTGGCCGCGCAGATCGGCGACGCGTACGGCTACGCCGCCTGCACCCGCCAGCTCGCCAGGGCCAGGACGGCGTCGGGCGACCCGCGTGCCGCGGGGGACGCCCGGCGGGCCGAGGAACTGTTCGCGGATCCGGCGATGCGTCTCAACCCGGTGCTGGAAAGGCTGCTCACCGCCCAGGTGTAGCGCGGCTGTATCGGTCGCTGTATGTCCCCCAAATAGCGTTTCGGCCTGACCGCATCGCTATACAAGGAGCGAACATGACTTCTGTCTTGGGCAAGCTCGGCGACAGGATTCTCGACAGGCTCGTCCCGAAGGCGTCCGCCAAGGCGGCCGCGGAGTGGTACGTGCACTGCTACTGCAGGGAGCGTTCCGACTTCAGGAAGATCTGCACGACCGCCGGCGGCACGACCCGCTGCGGGTCCTGCTACGCCTTCAGGGTCTGCGGCGGCTAGGTAGAACGCGCGGACCGGCGGCGGCCTCCTCCGCCGCCGGTCCCCGGACACGAGGGTGACGCCGTGCTCTATCTCATGATCATGTGCCGGGCGCTGCTGGCCGCCGTCTTCGCGATCGCGATCGCGGGGAAGGTCCGCGGCCGATCGGCGTACGGCGAGTACGTGTCCTCGATCGTGGTCCTCAAGATCCTTCCGCGAACCGTGTCCACCATGGCCGCGCACGCCCTGGTGGCGGCGGAGGCCGCCTCGATCGTCCTGCTGGCGCTGCCGTGGACCGTACCGCTGGGGTTCGCCGTCGCGGTGGGCACGCTCGCCGCGCTGACCGGCGGCATCCTCGTCGCCCTGCGCCGGGGGCGGCAGGCGCCGTGCCGGTGCTTCGGCGCGTCCGTCACGCCGCTCGGCCGGCCACACGTGATCCGCAATCTCGTCCTGGCGGCGTCCGGCGCCACCGGGCTCGCCGCATGGGCCGCGTCCGGCGCGGCGGTGGCGCATCCGGCCGGTGCCGCGCTCGCTCTCGTCGCCGCCGCCGTGGGCGCTCTGCTCGTGGTGCGCCTCGACGACCTGTTGGAGCTGTTCACCGCCTGAAGAGGGGTTGTCCGATGCCTTTCCTGATCGTCGCCGTCGTGCTGGTCGGCCTGCTGTGCCTGCTGGACCTGGTGCTCACCCTGGGCGTGCTGCGCCGGCTGCGCGAGCACACCGCCGAGCTGGAACGCCTCGCGGGGGCGTCGACGCTCATGCCATACGATCCCCGCGTGCTGGTCGGGCGCACGCTGCCGCAGGATGTGACGGGGCCGCGGCTCGTGGGCTTCTTCGACGTCGGCTGCGACACCTGCCACGAGCGCGCGCCGCAGTTCGCCGCGGAGGCCAAGGGGCAGAGCGCTCTGGCGGTCATCTCCGGCGCCGTCGAGGAGACCGCGGACCTGGTCGAGGTGGTGGGCGGCGTGGCGAGCGTCGTCACGGGCGAGGACGCGCTGCGCATCGTGCAGGCTCTCGACATCCACGCGTTCCCCACGTTCCTGCGGACCGACCAGGACGGCAGGGTCGTGGCCGCGGACACGGAGCTGACCGACCTCGCCGCCATGGCACCGGCGAAGTGACCCGTCGCGCCGCCACCCTGGCGCTGCTGTGCTGGCGGGCCGGGCCGGTGCTGGCGGTGTGCCAGCTGGTCGCCACCGTCCTGGCCGGACTGCTGCCCTCGGCCACCGTGTGGGCGACCAAGACGCTCGTCGACGGGCTGGCGACAGGCCGGCCGGAACGCGTGCTCACCCCGGTCGCGGGCCTCGTTGTGCTGGGGCTGGTCGCCGGGGTCCTGCCGCAGTTGACCGGCTATCTGCGGGGCGAGACGGATCGCCGGCTGGACCTGCTGCTGCAGGATCGCCTGTACACGCGGGTGAACACGTTCCACGGCCTGTCGCGGTTCGAGAATCCGGTGTTCCTCGACGAGCTGCGCATGGCCGCGCAGGCGACGGGCAACGCGATGGGGCCGATCACCTCGGGCCTGTTCGACCTCGGGCGCAACGTGATCGCCCTGACCGGGCTCCTCGTGGCCCTCGCCGTGCTGAGCCCGCTCATGGCGGGCCTGGTGGCGCTCGCGGCGCTGCCCGTCCTCGCGGCGAGGATGTCCCTGGAGAAGCGGCGGATCAAGATGATCGCCGGGCAGTCCGCCGCGGCCCGGCGGCAGATCTTCTACTCCTCCCTGATCACCGACGTCGAGGCCGCCAAGGAGGTCCGGCTCTTCGGGCTCGGCGACTTCCTCAAGCGGCGGGTGCTCGGCGAGCTGGCCGTCCTGCAGTCGGGGGAGCGGCGGCTGGACCGGCGGGAGGCGCTCACGCAGTCGGCGCTCGCGGCGCTCTCCGCCGCCGTCAGCGGCGCCGGGCTGCTCTGGGCGGTGTACTCCGCCCTGGACGGCCGGCTCACCCTCGGCGACGTGACCGCGTTCGCCGCCGCCGTGGCGGGCACGCAGGCCGCGCTGACCGCCACCGTGGACAACGCCGCGAACGCCCGCCAGGCGCTGCTCCTGTTCGCCCACCACGAACGGGTCATGTCGCTGCCCGGCGACCTGCCCACGCCCGGCGAACCGGAGCCGCTGCCCGCGCTGCGCCGCGGCATCGAACTGCACGACGTGTGGTTCCGGTACGACGACAGCCATCCCTGGGTGCTGCGCGGGGTGGACCTGACGATCCCCCACGGCGCCTCCGTCGCGCTGGTGGGGCTCAACGGGGCCGGCAAGAGCACGCTGATCAAGCTCCTGTGCCGCTTCTACGACCCGTCCCGCGGCGCGATCCTCTGGGACGGCATCGACATCCGCGACGTGCCACCCGCCGAGCTGCGCGCCAGGATGGGCGTGCTCTTCCAGGACTACATGAGCTACGACCTGACCGCGGCGGAGAACATCGGGGTGGGCGAGGTCGAGGCGATGTCCGACCGCGCCAGGCTCCGGACCGCGGCCGAGCTGGCGGGCGCGCACGAAACCGTCCAGGCGCTGCCCCGGGGCTACGACACCATGCTGAGCCGCGTCTTCTTCGGCCCCGAGGACGACGACGACCCGCAGGCGGGCGTGACGCTCTCCGGGGGCCAGTGGCAGCGCCTGGCCCTGGCCCGCGCGCTGGTGCGCGAGCGCCGCGACCTGCTCATCCTCGACGAGCCCAGCTCAGGCCTGGACGCGCAGGCCGAGTACGAGGTGCACCGCCGGCTGCGCGAGCACCGCGCGGACAACACCAGCCTGCTGGTCTCGCACCGGCTCGGAGCGGTCCGCGACGCCGACCTGATCGTGGTGCTCGGCGACGGCCGGATCGTCGAGCGGGGCACCCACGACGAGCTGATCGCGCTGGGCGGCCGGTACGCCCACCTGTTCGCCACCCAGGCCAGCGGCTACCGTGAGGGCGCCGACATCGGCTGATCGATCTTGCGCAGCACCACGCCGAACAGGCGATCCGCCGCCAGGTAGCCGGACTGCCGGGAGTCGAGCGAGTGGTCCGGATTGTCGCCCAGCACCACCAGGCGTCCGGCCGGCACCCGCGTGCCCGGCTCGGTCCGCAGCGCGGGGACGGTGTCGCGGGGGATGGGGTCACCCGGGACGGCCGCGACGCGCTTGATGATCCAGCCCGGGCCCGCGCCCAGCTGCTGGTGCGGTTCCCGCGGGCGCTCGCCCGGCCGGGCGTGGGCGAAGCCGCTCAGCACGACGACCTGCCCGGGGCGCAGCGATCCGGGTGGCGTCCGCCGTACGAGGACGCGCTCACCCGGCCGGTACGCCGGCAGCATGCTCTCCCCCTGGACGGTCACCACCAGGTATCGCCGGCGCACCCGGAGAACGGCGAGAACGATGCCGACGGCCGCCAGCACGACGATCGCGCCGGTCACCGCGACAGCTCCACGTCGTCCCGGTAGCCGGTCGCCTGCCGGGCGAACAACTCGGCGTACGTGCCGCCCTCGGCCAGCAGGGCGGCATGCGTGCCCTGCTCCGTGACGACGCCGTCGGTCAGCACCACGATCCGGTCGGCCGTGCGGATCGCGCCGAGCCGATGGGTGATGACCACGCTGGTCCGCCCCGACCTCAGCGTGGCGAGCCGGCCGTGCACCTCGTACTCGGCCTCTGGGTCCAGGCCGGCGCTGGGCTCGTCGAGGATCATCAGGTCCCGGTCGCGGCGCAGGAACGCCCTGGCCAGCGCCAGCCGCTGCCACTGCCCGCCGGAGAGCAGCACTCCGGAGTCGGCGTCGTCCTGCTCGTCGTCCGGGTCCTGGGGGAAGCCACGGCTCAGCAGCATGCGGTAGCCGCGCGGCAGGGCCGCGACCACGTCGTGGATCCCGGCGTCCCGCGCCGCCCGCTCGATCCGCGCCGGGTCCTGGGCGGCGGCGAGGTCGCCCACGGCGATGTTGTCGGTCGCCGTCAGCTCGTACGACACGAAGTCCTGGAAGACGGCGCCGATCCGGGCACGCAGCGTCTCCGGCGGCACGTCGCGGATGTCCACGCCGTCCCACAGGACCGCCCCGCGCGTCGGGTCGTAGAAGCGGCACAGGAGCTTCACCAACGTGCTCTTGCCGGCGCCGTTGCGCCCGACCAGCGCGACCGTGCACCCGTTCGGGATGAACAGGTTGACGCCGCGCAGGATCCACGGATGGTCCGGGCTGTAGCGGAACCAGACGTCGCGCAGCTCGATGCCCCGGCGCAGGGGCGGCAGCGACGGGCGCTCGCCCGGCGCCGGCAGATCGGACTCGGCGGTCACGATCGCGACGTGGTGATGAAGGGTCAGCAGGTGCTCGTACGCCATCACGCCGGCCGACACCATGCTGTCCAGCGCCGCCTGCACGCCGGCGACCGCCGCCACGAACATCGCCACGTCGCCGACGCTGAGCCGTCCCTGCCCCGCCGCCAGGATCGCCCAGATGAGGCCCGCTCCGGCCACGATCGCCGAGGCGCCTGACAGACTCGCGTGGATGCGGAGCTCCCGCCGATCCATCCGGCGGCGTTCGGCGTTCGCGGTGCGCAGCTCGGCCAGCATGCGAAGCCGCAAGAAGCCGCCGAGGTCGAACAGGCGGATCTCCTTGGCGGCGTCCGCAGTGGACATCAGGTGCGCGTAGAACCCTTCGCGACGCTCGGCCGGCCCGATCCGCCACAACATCGTGTTCCGTTGCCGCGACATCCGCAGCTCGATGAGCAGCGCCGGCAGGGCCGACAGCACGACCAGGATGGTGAAGGCGGAGTTGACGAGTGCCAGGGACGCGACGAAGCCGGCGACCGTCACCGCGCTGCGAGCGGTGGTGAGCGCGGTGTCCACCAGCCTGCCGGGGTTGCTCGCGCTCTGCTGGGCCAGCCGCAGCCGGTCAAGGAATGCCGGGCTCTCGAACCTGGCCAGACCGGTGAAGCCGGAGACCGCCGCGAACAGCTCGTCCTTCGCGTGCAGCGCCGTCCTGCGATCCACCTCGGCACGCAGGTAATGTCCCGCGTGCGCCGCCACGGCGGCGGCCGTGGTGACGGCGGCGACGGCCGTCGCCAGGGCGAGCAGCGTGCCGGTCTGCCGTAGCGCCACCCCGTCCAGCACGGCCTTGGTCAGCCAGGCCACGGCGATCGGGGTGGCCGAGCCCACCAGCGTGACCGCCAGGTAGGCAAGGACATGGACGGGCGCCGACCGCCACACCATCGCGGCGGCGCGTGCCGCGCTCCTGGCCAGCCCCCGCGACGTCGGCGCCGGCTCGCTCACGCAGGCGACCCGGCCGGCAGCCGGGAGATCTCGGGCGCCACCGCGAGCAGCCTGCCGCCCGCGGTCACCTGGAGGAACGTCGGGAACGAGTGCACGCCGAACGCGTTGCTCACAGCGCTGTCCACGATCACCTGTGCCACGGGCTTCAGAGCGCTGACCATGTTCGCGGGGTCACCCGATCGGTTGTCGACCACCGCCAGCACCCGCGAGCGGTCCTGGCCCGCGGCCCACGAGGCGAAGCCGGGAAGCTTCTCATGGCAGCCGCGGCAATCGGGCGACAAGAACGCGACGACCGTCCCGTCCGGCAGGAGATCCCGGGTGAGAGGGCTCCCGTCCACCGTCGTCGCCTCAAAATCACCGGCGACGTCGCCGACGGCCGGCCCCGCGCCCGGCCCGGAAGGGCCGCCCATCAGGTCGACGGCTTCATACAGTCCGTCCAGCAGCTTGGTGTGCTCCCGAAGCCGCCGGATCACGCCGAGGGTCAGCACCAGACCCACGAGGCACAAAGCGCCGATGAGGGCCACGACGGCGATCAAATAGGACATGAGACAACCTTCCGTGTAAAGGGCCCGGCCGGCCCGCCAGCCGGGCACCCGCTCAACGTGCGGTCACGAGCAGTAGATGTAGCTCTTGCAGCCGCCGCAACTGCGGCTGCCGTTCGGGTAGTAGCAGCAGTACTTCGCGGTGAACGCCGGGAAACTGCAGCACTCATAACCGCAGTCGGTAGCCCTGGCCACGGAGTGCGGCGCGATCAGCTCGAGGAGCCGGTCGGCCATTCTGGTCACGACGCGCATCGAACTTTCCTTTCGGTTGTTCCGGCGGGACGGCGCCCGCCCGTGCGGAAGCGGTACGCCGGACCACGCCGCCGTCCCGCCGCCCGTCGCAGCGTGCGCCAGAGGTCTGAGCGATTTCTCAATGAATTCTTAACGGCCTGTTTCGGCAGTTCAGGCGGGCGATCGCAGGCGCGTGCGGATCAGGGACGGTGGAAGGAGACGATGCGGTCGCGGACCTTCGCCGCCTGCGCGTCGTCAACGGCGTCGAAGAACTCCGCCGCCTGCTTCCAGGTGTCGAGCGCGGTCGCGATGTCACCGGCCGCGACGTGCGTCTCGCCCAGGCGGACCAGCGTCTCGGCGGCCGCGTGCGGGTCGTCGCAGTCGCGCAGCAGCTCCGCCGCCCGCTCGAAGCAGGCCACCGCCTGCGCGTAGTCGCCCTTGAGGTGCAGGACGTGGGCGACGCTGTCCCACGCGTGCCCCTCGCCCTGGGTGTATCCGAGGCCGGCGAGGAGCCGCTGGGACCGGCGGCAGTCCGCCAGCGCCTCGTCGTACTCGCCGAGCTGGGCCCGCAGCCAGCCGGAGTTGTTCAACGCCCGCGCCTCCCCGCCGACGTCCCCGGCCTGCCGGAACAGCTCCAGCGCGTGCAGGGTGTGGCTCAACGCCTCATCGGGTCGCGTCCGGCTCAGCGCGACGGTCAGGCCGAGGTGGACGTGCGCGCGCAGGACGGGTTCGCCGAGGTCGCGGTGCAGCTCGACCGCCCGCTCGAAGTGCTCGACCGCCTCGCCGTCGCGGCCGAGCCGGGCGTGGGCGCGGGCGATGCTGTTGTGGCAGCGGGCCTCGGCCAGCCGGTCGCCGAGCCGCTCGGCCGCGGCCAGCGCCACCGCGTGGGTGCGCAGGATCTCCTCCCAGAGGCCGCGCCGCTGCATGAACTCCGCGAACGCCCACGCCAGCCGCCACGCGTGGCCGTCGAACCCGGCCTCGGTGGCCTCCGCCAGCAGCGCGGGCAGCGCCACCGACGCGTCGGCGTACCACCACAGGGCCTCCGCCGGCCCGGCGAACCGCTCCACCACGGTGCCCCGCGCCGGCGGGTCCAGGAGCAGGTTGTCGCGGTGCGGGTAACACATCCCGTTCGCGACGCAGGCCGAGTGCAGGTAGTAGTCCAGCAGCCGCCGCGTCGCCGACCGCCGTGCCGCCCGGGTGTCGGCGGCCCGCGCCTGCTCCGAGGCGTACACGCGCAGCAGGTCGTGCAGGCGCAGCCGGCCGGGCGCGCGGATCTCGGCCAGGTTGGCGCGGTCGAGGTGCGCGGCCAGCTCCCGCGTGCGCCCCACCGGCAGGGCGGCCAGGCTCGCCGCCGCCGACAGCGGCAGGTGCGGCCCCGGGTGCTGCCCGAGCCGCCGGAACAGCCGGGCCGCCGGCACGGGCAGATCCCGGTACGAGCGCCCGAACACGTGGCGCAGGTCGATCGCGGGGTCGCTGTGCGCGAACGGTTCCAGATCGGCGTCGGCCCGCTCGAGGTCCGCGGCGGCCTCGGCCAGCGGCAGATCGGTGCGCTGCGCCAGCTGCGCCGCGACGATCGCCAGCGCCAGCGGCAGCCGGCCGCACCGGCGGATGATGTTCGCGGTGGCCTCCGGCTCGGCCGCCGGCCGGGCCTCGCCCAGCCACGCCACCAGGAGGTCGTGCGCGTCGTCGCCGGGCAGGACGTCCAGGCCGACCAGGTGCGCCCCCGCCGTGACCGCGAGCCCGGACAGCTCGGAGCGGCCGGTCACCAGCGTCAGGCACCCCGGCGCGGTGGCCAGCAGCGGGCGGACCTGGGTGGCGCTGCGGGCGTCGTCGAGCACGACCAGGACCCGGCGGCAGTCCAGCATGCTGCGGTAGAGCCCGATCTGCGCCTCCACACCCGACGGCACCTGCGCCTCCGTGACCCCGAGCGCGCCCAGGAACCGGGGCAGGACCACGGCCCCGTCGGCCGGGTCGATCGTGCTGAGATCGGCGTACAGCTGCCCGTCGGGAAAGCGGTCGCGGTGCAGGTGGGCCCAGCGCAGGGCGAGTGACGACTTGCCCACCCCGGGAGGCCCGGAGATCGCGCAGACCGTCGCGGTGGCCTGCTGTTCGCCGATCGCGGCCAGCCGGTCCAGCTCGGTCGACCGGCCGACGAAGTGCCGCAGGCCGACCGGCAGCTGTGCCGGGACCGGCCGCGCGGCCTCGGTCGAGTCGCCGGAGCGCAGCAGCTTCCGGTGGACGCTCCGCAGCGGCGTACCCGGTTCGACGCCCAGCTCCTCGGCGAGCGTCCGGCGTACCTGGGCGAAGTGGGCCAGCGCCTCGGCGGTCCGCCCCCACGCGTGCAGCGCCTCGATCAGCGCGGCGGCCACCAGCTCGTCCAGCGGGTACTCCTCGGCCAGCGGCGACAGCGCCGCCACCGCGGCCGCGGCGTCCCGGCCGGTGACCACCCGTGCCCAGCGCAGCAGGAGCTCCCTGCGCTCGTCGCGCAGGCGGTGGCGGGCCCGTTCGGCCCATTCGCCGGGCAGCCCGGTCAGCGGATCGCCACGCCACAGCGCCAGCGCCGCGCCCAGCGGCGGCACCGGGTCCGGTACGGCCATCGCCTGGTCGGCCAGGCCGCGGAAGCGCGGCACGTCCACCGCGGACTCGTCCACGTCGAGCAGGTAACCCCCGAGCCGGCGGACGACGGCGCCCTCATCCGCGAGCACGTCGCGCCGGATGCGGGTGATGATCGTGTACAGGGTGCGCCGCGCGCCGGGCGGGACCTGCTCGCCCCAGACCCGGGCGAGGAGCGTGTCCACCGGCACGACCCGGCCGACCTCCCAAGCGAGCGCGGCGACGGCGAGCGCGACCTGTGGAGGGCGTACGGGCCGGGTCTGCCCCGACCGCTCCACCTCCACCGGGCCGAGTAACCGGATCAGCACGACGGTCCACCCCTTGCTCGTGGATCTTCGAAGACTAACGCAGTGGTGCTCTTGCCGGATTTGCGCGGCCATGGCAGGTTGCGGTCTATGCAGTACGTCGATGTGGCGAGCAGACTGCTGCTGCTCACGGTGTTCGTCCTCGCGCTGGCGAGCAAGGTCTCCAGCCGCCGGGCCTGGAACGAGTTCGTCCAGTCGATCAAGGCGATGGCGGTGATCGACAACGCCAGGGCGCCGGCAGCCGCGACGGCGACGGCGGTGGCCGAGGCCGGTGTCATCGTGCTGGCCGCGATCCCCCTTCGCTGGGCCGGGTCGGCGTCGTTCGTGCTCGCGGCGGGGCTGCTCGGCTGCCTCACCGTCGCCGTCATCATGGTGGTACGGAGGGGCGCCGCCGTTCCCTGCCGCTGCTTCGGCGCCTCCCGGACGCCCCTGAGCATGGCGCACGTGGCCCGCAACGGCATCCTCATCGCGGTGGCGCTGCTCGGGCTGGCCGCTTCCTTGGTGAACGGCTCCTTCGATCCGGCCATCGTCGCGATCGTCGGTGTCTTCGGCGCCGTACTGGGCCTGCTCATGGCCCGGTGGGACGATCTCGTCTCGCTGCTCCGGACGACCTGAGCCGGCGGCGGCTCACGTGGCGGGCTGGCGGGTGGCCGAGCGCGCGGTGCGCGCGAAAGGCGCGGGACCCGGCGAGGACCGGGTGGTCGTCATCGAGGACGGCGGCGGTGTCCGCTGCGCGGCGGTGATCGACGGCGTCACCGACAAGTCCGGCCGCGACTACGGCGGGGCGAGCGGCGGGGCCCTGGCCGCCGATCGCGTCGCGCAGACCCTCGCCACCCTGCCGGACGACGTCACCGTGGCGGAGGCGGTCGCGGCCATCTCGGCCGAGCTCATGGAGCTGCGCCGCAAGTGGTCCGTCGCCGACGACGACCCTCTCGCGCCGGCCGCCGTCGCGGCGGTGGTGTGGCCGGGACGGCGGCTGGTGTGGCGCGTGGGCGACGTCCACGTCGCCCTGGGCCACCGCGACGGCGGGTGGCGTCGTCATCCCGGCGGGAAGCTGATCGACACGGTGCTGGCCGGCGCCCGGGCCGCCCACCTGCACTGCCTGCTGCTGCAGGGAGAGCGCCCGGAGGACCTGGCGGCCACCGATCCGGGACGGGCGCTGATCCGGCCGGTGCTGGAGCGCCAGGCCGTGCTGGCCAACCGGGATGAGGCCGGTCCTTTCGGGTACGGCCTGCTGGACGGGCGGCCGGTCCCGGAGCGGTTCGTGGAGACGTTCGGGCTGGCGGAGGACGTGGACGAGGTGGTGCTGGCGTCGGACGGCTACCTCGGCCCGGCGCAGACCCTCGCGGGAGCCGAAGCGGAGCTCCGGGCCTCGTTACGGGCCGATCGGCTGCGCATCATGGAACACGCGGCCACCAAGGCGATGGCGGCCGGCGCCGAGAGTTTCGACGACCGGGCCTACGTGCGGCTGTCCCGCAATTCCCCTCGTGACCGCGGCTCACCGAGTCGGATATCGTGACCACGCTGCGTGAGCAGATCAGCTGCCCGCGCCCACCGAGGAGGACGCGTGAGCCCGCTTCCGACGCGCATGGCGAATCGCTGGGAGAAGCGCCGATCGCTCATGCTGCCGCCGGGGCAGGGCCGGCTCTACTGGCACGTTCTGCTGGGGGAGGACCCGCAGGCGCGGGCCATCGTCGAGGAGGCGCACGACCGGCTGGCCGGCCTGGCGGGGCTCGACCTGGTGCCGCGGCGGTTCATCCACCTCACCACGTTCGTCGCCGGATACTCGCACGAGATCACCGAGCGTCAGGTGACCGTGATGGCCGCGGAGGCGGCGGGCCAGCTCGCGCGGGTCGCGCCGATCACGGTGACGCTGGGGCGGGTGCTCTACCACCCCGAGGCGGTCGTGCTGGAGGCACGGCCGGCCGAGCGGCTGCGGCCCCTGCTGGAAGCGGCGCGGTTCGCCACGCGGGCGGCCACGGGACGTGACGGCGTGCTCGCCCATGACACGTGGCTGCCGCACGTCACCGTGGCCTACAGCAACGCGGACGGCCCGGCGGCGCCCATCATCGACGCGCTCGGGGAACGCCTTCCGGAGCGCGAGGTGACGATCCGCAGCATCCATGTCGTCAACCAGGACGGCCCGGAGACGGCCTGGGACTGGCGACCGGTGGCGGAGGTCCGGCTCGGCGCGTCGTGAGCGGGCTCCGCGGGGTTCACCCCCGTACTTCCTTGGTGGCGCGTCGGTAGGCCTCGGTGACGCGGCTGAACATGTCCAGCATCACCATCGCCTGCTCCGGCTCGTAGTGCGCGCTGATCGCCGCCAGGTGCCGCCTGGACGCCTCGCAGGCGGCGTTGTAGTCGTCCAGGCCGCCCTCGACCAGCTCCACGGTGACCGTGCGCCGGTCGCGTTCGCCGCGCACCCGCCGTACGTAGCCCGCCTTCTCCAGCCTGTCGATCAGCCGGGTCGTCGAGGCGGACGGCAGCCCCAGCTCCTCGGAGATCGTCCCCACGGCGAGCGGTCCGCGCGTCTCCAGCAGGATGGCGGCCGCGACATCGACGGGTTGCAGGCCGAGCCGGTCGGCGACCGCCTCGTTGTGCAGGAGGACCGCGACCAGGAACTCGCGGAAGACGTCGTCTGGATGTTCGTGGGCCACCTTCCTAACCTACTCCATCACGGAGTATCTTCGAATCGAAGATACTCCGCTTTGGAGGAGATATGGATGTTCTCGTCATAGGCGCCGGGGTGGGCGGCCTGGCCGTCGCCCGCGAGTTGCTGGCCGCCGGTCACCGGGTGCGGGTCTACGAGCAGGCTCCGGCCCGGCGGACGGGCGGCAAGGCGGTGCTCATCTGGAGCAACGGCACCGCCGTGCTGAACGATCTCGGCATCGGCCTCGACGGCGTCGGCGCCCGCATCGACCGGATCGACGCGCTGACCGCCGCCGGCCGGCTGCGTACCAGCATGGACATCGCCCACGCGGCCGGCCGCTTCGGCTTCGAGACCAGGGCGATCCCCCGTCGCCACCTGCTGGAACGCCTGGCCGACGGGCTGCCCGGCGACCTCGTCCGCCACGGCCTGGCCTGCCGGGGCGTGACCCAGGACGACGGCCAGGTCACGGCGACCTTCAGTGACGGCTCCACGGACAGGGGAGACCTGCTCATCGGAGCCGACGGCCACCACTCGGTCGTACGGCGCTGCCTGTGGGGCGGCGGCGCCGTACGGCCGGCGACCTTCGGGACCTGGCAGGGGCTCAGCCGGATCGACATCGATCTCGCCGGCACGCACCGGCACCTCATCATCTCGGGGCGCGAGGGCGCGTGCGGGCTCATGCCCGCCGGTGAGGGCCTGCTGCAGTGGTGGTTCGACGTGCGCTGGTCGCCCGCCGATCCGCGGCCGGCGGCGCCGCTGGCCGAGCTGAGGCGGCGGTTCGGGCACTGGGCGTCACCCGTCCCCGAGGTGCTGGCCGGCGCGACCGAGGACGACCTCGAGTTCTTCGGCCACCACTGGACCAAGGTGCGCCCGGCGTGGGGCAAGGGGCGGATCACCCTGGTCGGCGACGCGGCCCACATCATGCCGCCCACCCTGGGGCAGGGCGCCAACCAGACCCTCGAGGACGCGTGGGTGCTCGGGTGCGAGCTCGCCAAGGGCGGCGACGACCCGGCGGCACGGCTGCGCGCCTACGAGAAGCTCCGCTACCCGTACATCTCCCTGGTCTCCCGGCTGGCCAGGCGCAACCCCGCGAACTGGCGCGTCCCACCGCTGATCGCCCGGCTGTTCCCCGAGACGTCCCAGACCGCCATGCTCGCCCGCTTCAGCAACCGCCTCAACGAGCCGGCGGTCTCGCGACGCTAGATCAGTTGCCGGAGCACATCGTCGACCGGGGTGGCGCCGACGCCGAGGATCTTCTCGGTCTCGGAGAAGTCGAGGACGAGCGGGTGGCCCGGCTTGGTGAGCACTTCGTGCATCTCCCCCCACAACGGATCGGTGATCCCGAGCAGGGTCAGGTCGCGTTCCGTCATCTCCTCCAGCCGCGGCGCGGGCGCTCCCGAGAGCTCCGCGAGCCGCCGGGCCAGTTCCCGCACCGACAGGGTCGCGGTGGGCACGTGCCAGGCCCTGCCGTACGCCTGCTCCTCCCGGCTCGCGGCGACCAGCGTGCGCGCGGTGTCGTCGATCGCCGAGTAACTGTGCGGAACGTCGAGTTCCTGCGGCACCAGGACGAGCCGGCCTTCCAGCACGGGCCGCTGCACCAGGAGGCTGAACACCGAGAAGGCGCCGGTGCCGTAGAACTGGGCGGCCCGCACCTCGGTGACCTTCACCCCCGAGGCGGCGGCCTCCTCCCACGCCCGCGCCCTGGCCCGCCCCTTGGGCCCGGTCGCCGCCAGCGGGAAGTGCGGCGTGATCGGCCCGTCCACCGGCCCGTAACCGTAGATGTTGCCGAGCATGACGTACGCGGCCCCCGTCCGCCGCACCGCGGTCAGCAGCGACGCCGACAGGATCGGCAACCGCTCGGGCCAGGTGTGGTAGGGCGGCACGGCGGTGGTGAACAGCGTCTCCGCCCCCTCGGCCAGCTCGGTGAGCCGGTCGGTGTCGGTCGCGTCCGCGGCGACCCTCTCGACGAGCCGGTGGTCGGGCCCGCCGCCCGTGCGGCTGATCATCCGTACCCGCTCGCCGTCCTCGGCCAGCAGCAGAGCGGTCTTCGACGCGGTGGCCCCGCGACCCACGATCACATGAGATTTCATGATGACAACCGTGCCGACCGGCGGCCTCGTAACATAGTGGCCGGAATGCCAACTATCCGGAGGATCTGGCCATGCACCGCCTCGCCGCAGTGATCGTCCCTCCCGTGCTGGGCTTCGACGTCTCGATCCCGCTCATGGTGTTCAACAGCGTCCCGCACTACGACGTACGCGTCTGTACGGCGCGGCCCGGCCCCGTGCCGACCGTCGGGGGCCCCGACGTGGTGGTGGCGCACGGCCTGGAGGCGCTGGAGGAGGCCGAGACGGTGATCGCGGTCGGCAGCGGCGGCGAGCCGGCTCCCCCGGAGGTCCTCGACGCCCTGCGGAAGGCCGCGGCCGGCGGGGCGCGGATCGCCTCGTTGTGCACGGGCGCGTTCGTGCTGGCCCAGGCCGGCCTGCTCGACGGGCGCCGCGCCACCACCCACTGGGGGCTGGCCGGAGACCTCGCCGCCCGCTTCCCGTCGATCGACGTGCGGCCCGACGTCCTGTTCGTCGAGGACGGCGGCATCTTCACCTCGGCGGGCGCCGCGGCCGCCATCGACCTGTGCCTGCACCTGATCAGGCTCGACTACGGGGCGGCGGTGGCCAACACGGCCGCCCGGCTCGCGGTCGTCTCCCCCGTACGGCCGGGCGGGCAGGCCCAGTTCATCGAGACCCCGCTGCCTCCCGAGCGCGGCACCTCGCTCGCCCCCACCCGGGCCTGGGCGCTCGAACATCTCGACCGCCCGCTCACCCTGGCCGACCTGGCCCGCCACGCCAGGATCAGCGTGCGCACCCTGACCAGGCGCTTCCACGCCGAGACCGGGCTGAGCCCGCTCCAGTGGCTGCTGCACCGGCGCGTGGACCGGGCCAGGGAGCTGCTGGAGACCACCGGACTGCCGATGGACCAGGTGGCCGGGCGGAGCGGCCTGGGCAGCGCGGACTCCCTCCGCAAACACCTGGTCAGCCGGGTCGGCCTCACTCCCACGGCCTACCGCGCGAGCTTCACCCGAGAGCCTCTTCCGTCTTAGGCCCACGGTGAATGGCTGATCAGAGGAACAGTATTTTTCGCGGATTTCCGTCGGATTCCACGATGGCCAGCTCATGGCCCTGCGCGAGCTGGTCCTCGACGAATTTCCAGATGGTGATGGCGCGGCGGATCGCCTCGGTGAACGACAGGCCCTTGCGCTCGGCCAGTGCCTTGAACGTCTGCGCTGTTTCGTGGCTCAGATTGACGGACAGCCGGACGAAATTGCTGTTGTTGTTGCTCCTCTCCTGCTCGAGCCTGGGGTCCTTGCCGGTGGACTCACGCGTCATGGTCATGTCACCTGGCCCTTGGGGTAAGGGGGCACGTGGAGTAGAGGGCGGGGATGCTCCGACGTCTCGCTGCTCTCGGTCCTCATCGATAGGCGCATGCTTTTTATACACGCTGGCTTGCCATGAGGAACGGGTCCGATCCGTACCGAGTGTTGTCCTGTCACACCTCGAAGGAAGAACGTTATACCGGTGCGGAAAGATCTGTGCCTCATATGCGGTTAATGCTGGCAAATGGTGCGCGTCGCGGCATCATGAAATGTGGGCTAAAGGCGCGCTCGAATCCCACAGGCCCCTAGGATGTGCGTTATCCCGCAGGGGCGCGCGATCGGGCAGCGTGGCAGAAATCCCGCATGAAGCGGCAGAAATCTGACATAAACACGTGGCTCGCTCTCCGAGGTGGGTCCCATCGCAGTCCGAGGTGGTCCAACGCACCTCCCCGTAGTCAGCCCTGACGACTGGGCTGATGGAGGAAACATGAGTGGAGCCAGTCAGCCGTCTGGCGCCGGAGATCGATCCGGGGCCGAGGGGGCCGAGGACGTCCGACCGAAGAGCGAACTGGTGGATCTCTCCCCGCCGCCTCCGGACTCTCCGGTGGTGCAGCTGCTGGAGAAGACCGCGGTCCGCCATCGCAGCTGGTTCATCGGCGTCTACTTAGGCGTGCTCATCACCGTCGTCCTGGCCAGCATCCTCGGCCCCGGCTTCCTGCCGGAGCAGGCGTGGAGCCAGATGAAACCCGAGGTGGCGGACGTGCGGCTCTGGCTCTTCCAGATCGGGTTCGTGATCGTGGGCGGCTATCTCTTCGCCGAGAAGGCGCCCAAGTAGCTAGTGCGGGCTCAGGCCGTCCAGAAGCGGCAACCAGGTGCGATCAGGGCAGACGCGGGCGATCTCCGACGGCGGGAGCCAGTCCGCCCTGGTGCTCTCCGAGCCGGCCGGCGGACGGGTCGGCCGGCCCGGATGCGGGAGACGGGCCCTGAACATCACCATGTACGTCAGCGGCGGGTAGCGGTAGCCGGCCGGGGCCGCGTCCAGGAGCTCGATGCGCTGCCAGGCGAAGGCGGACAGCGCGGTGGCCGGCAGGCGCAGGCCGGTCTCCTCATACAGCTCCCTGGCCGCGGCGTCGAGGGCCGTTTCGCCGGGTTCGAGGTGGCCGCCGGGGATGTCCCACCCGCGGCCCTCCTCGTCCACGCACGTCATGAGCGTTCTGCCGGTCTGGTCCGAGACGAACGCGAACGCCGACGTGGTCTTGTCCACAGGCGGGAGGGCCGGGGACAGGATCACGTCCAGGCGATGGCGTACGGGGATCCAGGGGACCGTCAGATGAGTCATCCCTCAAGGGTCTCAGACACCCCGGCGCATGGCCCGGTTGCCCAGATACAGGCCGATCGCGGCTATCGCGCAGGCGGCGACGGTCCCGTACAGGATCGAGGGGCTTGTCAGGTTGCCGGAGAAGAGGGCTCGCTGGCCTTCGACGATGTACGTGACCGGGTTGGCGTACCCGATCGTCCGCAGCCACGCCGGAGCCGTCTCCAGGGGGAGCATCATCCCCGAGAGGAGAAGCAGGGGGAACATGATCGACTGGCTGACGATGTAGAAGAGCGTGCCGCCGGGCGCCGACTTGATGGCCAGCACGAACGAGAGCGAGCCCAGGCCGACGCCGAAGACCACCAGCTGCGCCAGGCCCGCCAGGACGCCCGCCGGATACAGCTCGAAGCCCAGGGGGACGGCCAGCACGATGATCAGGACGGCCTGGGCCAGCAGCACGATCATGGTCTTCAACGTCCGGCCCACCAACATCGCCGTGCGGTTCAGCGGGGTGACCATCAGGCGTTCCAGCGAGCCGCCGATCAGCTCGACCAGCAGGGTGTAGCCGGCGGACATGGGGCCCGTCAGGCACATCATGACCAGGATCCCCGGCACGAACCACTGCCACGACGACCCGACCGCCCCGTCCAGCAGCGACCCGAACAGGAACAGGAACAGCAGCGGCTGCCCCATCTCGAACAGCAGCCCGACCGAGTCGCGCACGACCGGCTTGAACTCCCGCGAGAAGACGGTGGCGGTGTCACGAAAGAATGTCGTCATCGGTGAGGCTTCTCCCGGTAAGAGCGAGGAACACGTCGTCGAGCGTCGGACGGATGGTCTCGGCGGTGGTGACCTTGATGCCGGAGCCGTCCAGGGTTCTGAGGTAGTCGGGGAGCGCGGCGGCCGCGTTGGGAACGCGCAGGCGCACGGTGGTGCCGTCGGCGGCGCCGCCACCGAGCTCCGCGGCCCTGCGCGCCTCCTCCTCCGTGCTGGTGGTGATCGTGATGTGGTCGCCGGCGAGGTCGTTCTTGAGCTGCTCGGCGGTGCCGTCCGCGATGATCCGGCCGTTGTCGATGATCACCACGCGTTCGGCCATGTTGTCGGCTTCCTCCAGGTAGTGGGTGGTCAGGAACAGCGTCGTCCCGTACGTCTCCCGCAGCCGGAGGATGTGCTGCCAGACCTCGGCGCGGCTCTTCGGGTCGAGCCCGGTCGAGGGCTCGTCGAGGAACAGCAGGCCGGGGCGGTGGATGAGGCCGAGCGCGATGTCCAGGCGGCGGCGCTGGCCGCCCGAGAGCGTGCCGGGGCGTCGCTTGGCCAGCGCTCTGAGGTCGAGCAGGTCGAGCAGCTCCTCGGCGCGGGCGGTCGCCTGCCTGGCGTCCAGGCCGTAGCAGCGGCCCTGGGTGACGAGCTCGTCGCGGACGAGGAAGTTCTCGCCCGCGCTGTTGCGCTGGCCGACGTAGCCGATCCGGGCGCGCACGCCCGCCGGGTCCTTGGCCACGTCGTGGCCCGCCACCACGGCGGTGCCCGAGGTGGGCGGCAGGAGGGTCGTGAGCATGCGCAGGGTGGTGGACTTGCCCGCGCCGTTGGGCCCCAGGAAGGCGACGAGCTGGCCGGCCTCCACCTCCAGGTCGATGCCGCGTACGGCTTCCACACGCTCCTTCTTGATTTTGAACACTCGGGTCAGTCCCCGGGTATGGATCATGGTCGGCCTCTCCGGGCATGGCGAAATAACCCCTGGTCGGGGGCGCGATTGAGGATCGAATCAAGTTTGTGCAGGTTCAATCCGGTTTGGCAAACGTGAATGTCACGTTCATAAACCCCTTTCACCTGCGGAAACACCGTTTCCGACGGTGGTCCGCGACGGTGGATTTCGGGGCCCTGAGGTGCGGTTTCCCGGGTGTCGCAAAATTTTCCGGGCGGGGCTGGCAGCATGGCTGACCGTGTGCCGGATGGTGGTGCTGGTGAACGGGTTGCCCGGGGCCGGGAAGACCACGGTCGCGCGGGCGCTGGGGCGGGCGCTCGGCCTGCCGGTCTTCAGCAAGGACGACCTCAAGGAGACGCTGGCCGACGTGCTCGAACGGCCGCCCGGGGTGGGCGAGCGGGAGTGGAGCAGGCGGCTGGGCACGGCCGCCGGGGAGAGCATGTGGACGCTGCTGGCGAGCGCCGGGCGGGGCGCGGTGCTGGAGAGCCCCTGGCTGGCGCCGACGCGGCCGCTGGTGCTCGCCGGACTCGAGCGGGCCGGGGTCGAGGCCTCGGTCGAGGTGCGCGAGGTCTGGTGCGCGGTGCCGCCGGAGCTGGCCAGGCGTCGGTACGAGGGGCGGGTGCGGCATGCGATCCACGGCGAGGCCCGGCTCGGGGACGAGCGCTGGGCGGAATGGGCGGCGGGGGCACGGCCGCTGGGAGTTGGGACGGTCTATTGGATTGATACCTCAAAAACAGTTGATATTTCGGGACTTGCGGGGTTGTGTCAGGGTCCGCAATGATCTCCCGCGTGAAAAGTCTGTGGGTAATTGCGGCAATTGCTGCCTTAGGTATGGGTGGAGTCGCGGAGGCGGCCGACGGTGTTCCCGGCGTCGACGTCAGTAACTGGACGGGCGAGGTCGACTGGGAAAGCGTGGCCTCCGGGGGCGCGAAGTTCGCGTTCGTCCAGGCCACCGAGGGGACGAACTACCGCAACCCCAGTTTCGACGCCCAGTACGGCGGTGCCGCCGGGGCCGGGCTGATCCGGGGCGCATATCACTTTGCGCAACCACACGAATCCGACGGGACGGCCCAGGCCGATTATTTCCTGCAGAACGGCGGCAACTGGATCAGCGACGGTCAAACGCTGCCAGGAGTGCTCGATATCGAGGACAACCCGTACAAGGACAAGAACGGCAAGAACAACTGCTACGACCTGTCCGCCGAGGACATGGTCACCTGGATCAAGGACTTCACGAAGAAGTACCACGAGGCCACCGGCCGCCGCGCGATCATCTACACCACCACGAGCTGGTGGCAGACCTGCACGGGGAACTCCGACAAGTTCAAGTCGAACCCGCTCTGGCTCGCCCGCTGGGGCGGCGACCCCGGTGAGCTGCCGAAGGGCTGGAAGAGGCACACGTTCTGGCAGTCGGCGGAGAAGGGCACGCTGGCCGGTGGGCAGAACTCGTTCAACGGCTCCGAGTCCCAGCTCAAGGAGCTGGCCAACCCGCCGGCCGAGGTGACGGTCTCGGGCGCGGCCCGGAACCGGAAGACGTACACGGTCACCGTCTCGAACACCGGCCCGCACCCCGTCAAGGACGTCAAGGTGTCGGGGCGGGCGTTCGGCGGGCAGCGCGTGGTGAAGGCGCCCGGGTGCAAGTTCAGCGGCACGGCGGTGCTGTGCCAGGTGGGGGAGCTGACGCGGGGACAGAAGGCGACGTTCACGATCACCACGAAGCCGTCGAAGTCGAAGGGCACGGTCGGGCTGTACGTCACCGTGGGCTCTGTGAAACTGACCCTCAAGGCCCGCTGACGCCTGCCGGGGAGCCGCCGAGCAGCGCAGATCCCCATGAGGCAGGATGACTCCTGAGGGCCATGGAGCTTGTCGGGGGCGGGACGGTATGAGGCGGTGGCGGCTGGCAGCAGGGGCGGCGGCGCTGGTCCTGCTCGTCGCCACAGCCTCCGTGCCACTCGGGCTGTACGTGCCGGAGAACGTCGTGCGGATCGCGTACGAGCTCGAGCAGCGCAGGATCGTCTACTCATGGGGAGGCGGTCACGCCGAGGAGCCCGGGCCGTCGAACGGGACCTGCAAGGGATACCAGGGAAAGATCCGGCCCTGCCCGGCCGCCCGGACGCGCGGTCTCGACTGCTCGGGGTTCGCGCGATGGGTGTACGCGCTGGCCAGCGGGTCTGACGTGCTGGGGCCGGGGAACACCAACGATCACGTACGGCGGATGCGGCGGGTTCTGGTGGCCATGCCGGGGGACCTGGTCTTCTTCGGAAGCATCACGAAAAAAGCCATCAAAACCCACCATGTGGGCATCTATCTCGGCAACGGGAAGATGATGAACGCGCCCGAGACCGGTGCGGTGGTGCGCGTGGACGACATTGCCCGTCGTAAGGATTTCTTGGGTTTCTACCGGCTCTGAACTGATTCGGTATGGCCTGTAACGCGTGTGGCATGGCAAAAATTGAGAGACCCGGCGGCTACTGTGTGCCGCTATGGACAGGCGATGGGTCGGCCTCGACGGCTACGAGGTCGTAGGCGTGGTGCACGGCGGGCGGCAACTGCTGCGGGTGCGCCGGCACGGGTGGGTGGTCGCCGACTGCACCTCTGTGGCGGAGGTGGCCAGACACGTCGACCTGGCCGACCTGTGCGAGGTCATCGAACTGCCGGCGCGGCGGCGGACGGAAGAGCGCGCGGAGGCCCGAACGAGTTCGCATCATCGCTGAGTGCCGTGTATGGTTACACCTGTCCGCAGCGCCGGACAGGCCCCTATAGCTCAGTCGGCAGAGCGTCTCCATGGTAAGGAGAAGGTCAACGGTTCGATTCCGTTTGGGGGCTCTTGCTCTGAACGCCTACAACGCCCGACCCGCAAGATCGCGGGGCCGGGCGTTTCGCATTTCCCACCCCTCGCCCCACCCTCAACCACCACCTCCCACGCCACCCAACCTCCGCCACCCACCCTCCGCCACCCACCCCAAATCACCGGCCCGCCGCGCCGCCTACGCCCTGCGCGTACCGTCGAGGCCGAGCGGCGTGGTCACCCGTGCGGGTGGAAGCGGTGCGGTGGGGTGTGGATGTCGAAGGGGATCCGGGCCTGCGCCAGGACCGAGTGCGGGGGCGTGTCGGGCGCGATCAGCCCCAGACGCTCGAAGAAGGGAAACCTGGCGGAGGTGGCCTCCAGGTGCCGGGGCCGCATGACCGGGTGCCAGATGCTGTAGGCGCCCACCCTGCCGTCTCTACGCCGGTACCAGCCCTGGGTCGGATGGGTGAGTTGCTCCAGCCAGTCCGAATCGTCCGTGAAGCCGTCCAGCAGCGCCGGAGCCTGCGGGAGCTCGACCGCCTCGCACCGGCCGTCGGTGGACTCCAGGCGCCAGCGGGCCGGGGTGCCCAGCCAGTCGGCCTCGATGCGGATGTGGTCGCGGCGCCACGGCATGCCCCACAGGTGCTGCGGGATCGCCACGACGGGGTGGTCCAGACGGGTGCCGAAGAACCAGACGCCCGCCTTGCCGTACGCCGTGACGTAGGCCCGGTAGTTGATCTGCCCGCAGTTGATCGACGCCTGCGGCAGGAACCGGAAGTGGAAGTCCCGGTCGCGGAAGGCGACGGCGGAGACCAGGGCGCCGGGGCCGTCCCTGAAGCTCGCCTCCATGGGCGCGAAGCCCTCGGGCAGGTGCCGGGCGAGCGCGTCGGCGTCCACCCGGTAGCTCACGATCGCGAAGTCCTCCAGATCCGTGTGCGCGTGGTGCCAGCGCGGACGCGGCCGGGGAGTGCCCACGAAGCTCATGCCCAAAAGGTACGGCTCCTACGGCTGCGCGGGGCCGGGCGGGATCATGTGCGCCACGGCGAGATCCAAGGGCTCTCAGGGGTTGTGCGCGTCGCGCCGGTCGCTGCTACGCTTGCCTCCTCCACTGCTTGATCTTCAGGTGGAGTCGGCTGTTCGGGGGCGAGCATCGCCGATTGGTAATGGATTTCGGTTGTCGGGGGTTCCTGAGGCATACTGGGAGCACCCCACCCGATCGGGCGAGTTACGAATGTGCTCGCTGCGTCGGGTATCCTCTACGGGGCCGGGGTCGTTACCGGCCCAAAGGCGGAGTAGCTCAGTCAGGCAGAGCAAACGGCTCATAATCGTTGTGTCGCCGGTTCAAGTCCGGCCTCCGCTACTGCCCACTCCCAGGTCACCAGGCCTGGGTACGGGCGTGTCCATGTCCCGAACGTAGAAAGGCACTCCCAAGTGGCTGCCACCGACGTTAGGCCGAAGATCACGCTGGCCTGCCAGGAGTGCAAGCACCGCAACTACATCACGCGGAAGAACCGGCGCAACGACCCGGATCGGCTTGAGCTGAAGAAGTACTGCCCCAACTGCCGCTGCCACCGCGCGCACCGCGAGACCCGCTAGGTCTCCGGGCAGGGCTTCTGCCCCACATTTCGTCATATCGCACAACCGGCGTCCTACCACAGGGCGCCGGTTTGTCGCGTCTGTACAGGGGTTCAGCGACTCCACACGGACCCCAGGGCCCCCTCTGGCCGCTGATGGACGGCCCGCGGATGGCGGCATGGCCGTCGGCGCCTTGGGACGATGGGGTGGGCGCCTTGGGGTGTTCGGGGTGGGTGTCTGGGGTGTTCGGGGTGGGCGTTGGTCCCGGTTCGGCGCGCCGCCGCCGGGGCTCCGGTCGCCACCCAGACGGGGACAAGCGGGCACCGTGACGGGTGACCGGCCCCTTGGCGGTCTGCGGGCGTCGTGACTGTGACTGGTTGGCCTCCTGGGAGGGGGCGGTGGCGTCGTGACGCTGGCTGGCCCTGTGGGGGGCGCTGGGCGTCGTGACGGTGGCCAGTCCCGAGAAGGTCGGCGGACGCGCTGACTGCGGTTGGCCGGGGTGTGGGTCGGTGGGTGCAGTGACGGGTGGGCGGCGTCGTGCGCACCGACCGTCGTGCCGAGAGAAGGCGGTGGTTATGGCGGGAGTTTTGGAAGGGCCGGGCGCCGGGAAAGTTCGCGGGGCAAAATCAAGATAATCACCGGCGACAGCCGAACCTTGTTCTGTTACCGTCGGCCTCAGCAGCGCTCGGTTGGTGACATGCGAGGGAGCACTGATGGCCTTGAACCGAGACTTCGTGGGCAGGACCTATTCGCCCAGCGCGCCGTACGAGGTCAGCCGGGTGAAGATCAGAGAGTTCGCCGCCGCGATCGGTGACAACAACCCGCTCTACCGGGACAAAGAGGCAGCCCAGGCCGCCGGATATCCCGATGTGATCGCGCCGCCCACGTTCCCCATCGTGTTCAGTCTGCAGAGCGGGGGCGAGGCGCTCGTCGATCCCGACCTCGGGCTGAACCTCGCCATGGTCGTCCACGGCGAGCAGCGCTTCGAGTACGTCCGGCAGGTCTGCGCCGGGGACCAGCTCGTCACGACCGCGACGATCACCGACATCCGCACGGCCGGGCGGAACGAGCTGTTGACGGTCAGGAGCGAAGTGACGACCGTCGACGGCGAGCCGGTCTGCGTCACCTACAACACGATCGTCGAGCGCGGAGGGGCCGGCTGAGATGACCGCCACGGTGAAGTACGACGAGGTCGAGGTCGGTCAGGAGATCCCGGCCGCCGATTACAACGTGCGCCGGCTCAACCTGGTGATGTACGCCGGGGCTTCCGGGGACTTCAACCAGATCCACTGGAACGAGCGGTTCGCCAAAATGGTGGGGCTGCCCGACGTGATCGCGCATGGGATGTACACGATGGCGCAGGCCGGGCGGTTCGTCACGGACTGGGCCGGGGATCCCGGGGCGGTGGTGGACTTCGGGGTGCGGTTCTCGTCGATGGTGGTCGTTCCCGACGACGATCAGGGGGCGACGGTCTCGGTCAGCGGGGTGGTGGAGGAGAAGCTGGAGGACAAGCGGGTGGTCATCGGGCTCACCGCCAGGTCGGGCGAACAGAAGGTGCTGTCCAAGGCCCGCGCGGTGGTCCAGCTGTCCTGACGCGGCGGCCGGCCGGGTGATATTTCGGGCGGGTCTCGGGTACGCGTGACGTCTATGAACGAAGCCGCGCGACGAGTTTGGCCCACAGTTCGCTCGATCCCCGTTTCCGCTGTGACCGATGCCAAGCCGCCCGCCCACCTTCGGCCGGCGCGGGTCGAGCAGGTGGCGGGCAGCTCCGGCACGGGACGCGACACCGCGGGCGGCACCGAAACCGGGACTGTCGGTGCAAGGGGCAGGGCGACCGAGGCCGGTGCGGCCGATACGAAGGCCAAAGCGACCGAAACAGGAAATGCCGGTGCGAAGGCCAAGGCGAGCGGGGCAGGGGCGGGCAACGGGGCGCATGCTCGGCCTGATCCCGCTGCCGAGTTGGGCTTTTCCGGCGCTCCCGGGCAGCGGGGCGACACGGGTGACACCATGCTGCACGCTCAGCGCGTCTGGGACAGCTCGCTGGCCACCAACCGCCTCGACGAGCTGGGCGTCAAGCTGGAACGCCAGCGTACGGAGACCAAGGACGTCACCGTGACCGTGAGCCTGCTGGTCGACGGCTGGCCGGAGGACGTCAGGAAGAGCGTGGGATCGATCGTCGAGCACACGAACGCGCGCGTGCTCGCCTTCGACCTCGGCGACGTCGACGGCGCCGGTGAGGTGCTGGACGAGCTGGCCGACCAGCATCCGGACCGGATCGCCGTGTGGCACGTGGCCGAGGAGCCGCACTGGCGAGGGGGTACGGCCACCTGGGGCGAATGCCGCGCCAAGCTGCTGCGGCTCGACGAGGCGGACGTGCACGTGCTCATGGACACGAATGTCGAGCTCTGCGGCGACGCGCTGACCCCGCTGGTCGCGGCCGTCGCGGGTGGCGCCGTGGCGGCCGGGTGGAGGGGCGTGGACTTCCCGGACGGGGAGCCGGAGCCGGTCCGCGTGGTGGAGCCGGGGCCGGGCACGGCCGGGCCCAGGAGGGTGCGGGCGCTGACGGGGGAGCTCATGGCGGTACGCCGGGCCCCGGCGCTCGGAGCCCTGCCCGAGGACGCCGGCTACGGCAGGAACGCCGATCTGGCGCTCTCCCTCGCACTCCAGCAAGGGTCCCCCCAGGGGTCCAACCAGCAGGGGCCTCTTCGGCAAGGGCACAGAGAGCTGGTTGTGCCCGAGGAGCCGTTGCCCGCCGTGCGGCTGGGATCGCACGACGTGGACCCCGACTACGACGCACGGGAGTCCCGCCGGAACTTCGACCGCGTGCTGCGCATACTGGGCACCTCATAAGCTATTGGCCCATGGAGATGCTCGCGCCGTATACCACGCTGCGCCTAGGCGGCCCCGCCCGCGACTTCGCCGAAGCGACCACGGCGGAGCACCTCGTGTCCCTGGTGGCCGAGGCGGACATGAAGGGGCTGCCCACGCTGGTGCTCGGCGGAGGCAGCAACGTCGTGGTGGCCGACGAGGGCTTCGACGGGCTGGTCATCAAGGTCTCGACCCGGGGCGTGACCGTCTCGCGCGACGGCGAGCAGGTGCTGGTCACGGTCGAGGCGGGGGAGGACTGGGACCCGCTGGTCGTCCGCGCCGTGGCCGAGGGCTGGTCGGGCATCGAGTGCATGTCGGGCATCCCCGGGCTGGTCGGCTCGACGCCCATCCAGAACGTCGGCGCGTACGGGCAGGAGGTGGCCCAGACCGTCTGGTGCGTGCGTGCCTACGACCGCCGCACCAGGCAGGTGGTGGATCTGGAGGCGCGGCAGTGCGGGTTCTCCTATCGTGACAGCGCCTTCAAGCGCGACCTGGCGCGGCATGTGGTGCTCGCGGTGACGTACGCGCTGGATATTTCGGAAATGTCCGGCCCGCTGGCGTACGAGGAGCTGGCCCGCAGGCTGGATGCGGAGCCCGGCGGGAGGGTGCCGCTCGCGCAGGCCCGTGAGGCCGTGCTGGCGCTGCGGCGCGGCAAGGGCATGGTGCTCGACCCGGACGATCCCGACACCCGCAGCGCCGGCTCGTTCTTCACCAACCCGATCCTCACGCCCGAGGAGGCCGCGGAGCTGGCCTCCCGCGCCCCGGGGCATCCGCGCTGGGAGCTGCCCGGCGGGGCGGTCAAGGTGCCCGCCGCGTGGCTGATCGAGCAGGCGGGCTACCCGAAGGGGTACGCGCGCGGGCCCGTACGCATCTCCACCAAGCACACGCTCGCGCTGACCAACCCCGACGGGGTCGCCACCACCGGCGACCTGCTCGCGCTGGCCAGGGAGGTCCGGGACGGGGTGCGGGAGAAGTTCGGGGTCACGCTGGTCAACGAGCCCGTGCTCGTCGGCTGCGAGCTCGGGGAATAGGTCCCGCCCGGGACAGGGGGACGGGAGAAGCCCGTGCTCGGGCCTCGGGGAATAGGTCCCGTTCGCGGGCTGTTATGGTTGGTTGGAATTTCCGAAGGGGAGTAGTCCCAATCGTGTGATCGACACACTGGCGCTTCATCGCGCCCGGTCACACGGGCCTCATACGGGCGGACGAGACCTTCGGCCTGGCAGTTGTGCAATGAGACGCTGCCGGGCCGAAGTCGTGCCCGAATCTCCCCGGGTCGCCGCTTCCGGCTCGGTCGCGCGGAAGGGGACCGTTGGAAGCGTTCTGGATCAGTCTCGCCGTCATCTTCGTGGCCGAGCTCGGCGACAAGAGCCAACTCATGGCGATGACGTTCGCGACCCGTTTCAAGATCTGGCCCGTGCTCGCGGGCATCACGATCGCCACGACCCTCGTGCACCTGGTCAGCGTAGCCCTGGGCGGGTTGATCGGTGACGCGCTGCCGACGACGGCCATCGCGGTGGTGGCGGGGCTGGCCTTCCTCGGGTTCGCCGCGTGGACGCTGCGCGGGGACGAGCTGACCGAGGACGAGTCGAAGAAGGCCCAGCGCACCACCAGGAACGCCCTGATCGCGGTGACCGTGGCGTTCTTCCTGAGCGAGCTGGGCGACAAGACGATGCTGGCCACCATCACGCTGGCCACGCAGCACGGCTGGCTCGGCACCTGGATCGGCTCGACCGTCGGCATGGTGGCGGCGGACGCGCTGGCGATCCTGGTGGGACGGCTGCTGGGCAAGCACCTGCCGGAGAAGGTCATCCGGTACGGCGCCGCGGCGGCGTTCGCGATCTTCGGCGTCGTCCTCCTGGCGGAAGCGCTTATCGGATCAGGGGGACAGTAGTGAGAGGCGGTGGGCCGCGGCGGCGGCCTCGCCGCGGGTGGTGACGCCGAGCTTGGCCAGGATGTTGGACACGTGCACGCTCACCGTCTTCGCCGAGATGAACAGCTCGGTCGCGATGTCCCGGTTGGTCCTGCCCTGGGTCACCAGCCGCAGCACCTCCAGCTCGCGCGGCGTCAGCAGCTCGGAGGGCTCCTGGGCGGGCTGAACCCCGCCCACCCGGCGCGACAGCACCTCGATCTCCTCGATCAGCGGGGTCGCGCGCAAGGCCTGGGCCAGCGGGTGCGCCACCTTCAGCCGGGCCGCCGCCCCCTCCCGGTCGCCCCCGCGCGCGGCCGCGGTGGCCGCCCGCAGCAGGGCCTTGGCCTGGTTGTGCGGGCGGTTGAGCCGCTCCCAGGCCGCCGCGGCGGCGTCGAAGTCGCCGGTGTACGACAGCCGGTACGCCTCCACGACCGGCCCGATGACCGACAGCTCGGCCGCCACCTCCGCGGCCAGCTCGCGCACCGCGGCGGCCCGTTCGGGCTCGGTGGTCTCGGCGGCGTCGCAGACCGTGCGGAGCAGCGAGAGCAGCCGCCAGCTGAGCATGGCCTTGCTGGACTGTTTGTGGTGCGAGAGCACGCGCTCGGCCACGCTGAGCGCGGCCCCCGGCTCGCCCTTCGTCAGGTGCCAGCCGATGTGCAGGCGGGCGTTGTTGATGATGTCCTGGACGAACTCCTCGGGCCGGTCCTTCAGCACGCCGACCTCTGACAGGATGCCCTCGACCAGTTGCAGCTCGCCCCTGGCCAGGGCGATGTCGGCGCGGACGCGCAGGAGCGCGTACCGGTGGCGCAGGACGGGGCCGTGGCCGAGCGCGCCTTCGATGATCTCGATGGCTTCGTCCCAGCGGCCGATCGCCTCCAGCGCCTCGGCCCAGTTGTTCTTGATGAACAGCCCGCTGCCGCGCAGCCTGCCGTACTTCTTGGCCAGCTCCCAGCCGTGCTCGGCCAGGCGCAGCGCCTCCTCGTGGCGGCCCATGTCGATCAGCGCGTCGATGTTGTTGCCGACCGCCCTGGTGATCAGGCGGGCGGACCCCGCCGCCGTGCCGATCTCCAGCGCCTGCTCGTTCACGGTGATCGTGGACTCGTTCTCGCCGTTGAGGGAGTGGCCCAGCGCCAGGTTCATCAGCAGGTCGGCTTCGAGGCAACCGTCGCCGAGCTCCCTGGCCAGGCGCAGCCCTTCCGTGATCAGCTCGCTCGCCTCGGCGATCTCGCCCCGCAACATGAGGTGGCGGCTCAGCACCGAGACCACTTCGGCGCGGTCGGCGCCGTTCTCGGGCACGAGCCGCAGCGCGTGCCGGAGGTCCTCGATGACGCCGAGCTGCCCCTTGGCGTTCTTGAACCCCACCCGCCGCACGATGAGCTGCGCGACGCGGCCGGGCTCCTTGGCCTCGTCCAGCTCCGACAGCGCGGCCTTGACGAACTTGGCGCCCTTGTCGGCCTCGCCGCCGGCGTTCGCGGCCTCCGAGGCGCGTTCGAGGACGGCGGTGTGGTCGGCGTCGATGAGCTCGGCCGCGTCGGGCACGCGCTCCCACAGCATGAGGACGCGTTCGAGCAGCGGGACGGCCTCGGTGTACGCGAACGCCTTGAACGACTTCTGCGCCGCCTCCCAGGCGGAGATCAGCGCCCAGGTGTCGTTGCGGGCGCCGTACCAGTGGTGTGCCAGCTCGACGGCGGCGCGCCCCGGCGGGACCAGCCCGCGGTCCTTGGAGATCTCTTCGGCGAACCTGGCGTGCAGCCGCTGGTGCTCGCCGGGCAGCAGCTCGTCGTGCACGGCCTCGCGGATGAGCGAGTGCCTGAAGACGTAGGCGCGGTTGTCGGCGATCTGCAGGACGTTGCCCGCGATGGCCGGGCGCAGCGCGGCCTCCAGTTCGACGTCGGACAGGCCGCTCACGGCGGCCAGTAGCTTGTGGCTGACCCGGATGCCGCCGGCGGCGGCGACGCGCAGCAGGCGCTGGGTCTCCTCGGGCAGCCGTTCGACGGAGTTGAGGATGAGGTCCTGCATGGACTCGGGGAACGCGCAGTCCTCGCCCTCCAGCATGGCCTCCACGAACAGCGGGATGCCCTCGCTGCGCTCGTAGACCTTCTCGACCTTGGCGTACTGGGGGACCTCGCCGAGGATGCCGGCCATCTGCTGGGCGACCTCGTCCCGCGACAGGCGGGGCAGGTCGAGCCGGTGCACGCCGCTCACCCTGCCCAGCTCGGCCAGCACCGGCCGGAGCGGATGCTGGCGGTGCAGGTCGTCGGAGCGGTAGGTCATGACGATCAGCACCTGCGGGGCGTGCAGGTTGCGGCTGAGGAAGGCGATGAGATCGCGGCTGGACCTGTCGGCCCAGTGGATGTCCTCGATGACGAGGACGGTGGGACGGGCGAGGGCCAGGCGTTCGAGGAGGGTGAGGAACTGCTCGAAGAGCCGGGCGCGGCCGGTGTCGGTCTCGCCGTCGCCGCTCGGCTCGCCGAACTCGGGCAGCAGCCGCGCGAGATCGCGCTCGGCGCCGTCCGGCAGCAGCCCGGCGACGGCCGCGGGGCCCTGCTCCCTGACGAGCTGCCGGAGCGCGGCGGTGAACGGCGCGTAGGCCAGACCCTCCGTGGACAGCTCCACGCAGCCGCCGAACAGCACGTGAGCGCCGCAGGCCTGGCACTGCTCGGCGAAGCGCTGGATGAGCCTGGTCTTGCCGACCCCGGCCTCGCCGCCGAGCAGAACGGCCGTCACCGTGCCTTTTCGTGCCTCGTCGAAGCTTTCAGACAGAGCCGCCAGCTCCTCTTCCCGCCCGACGAAGACGGGACTGACAGAACGTCCCCGCATGTCATCCAGCATGTCATGCCCGATCGATTACTTTCGACGCTTTTATGGGGGTCCCTTTACGGGGGTTTCGAGGCCCGGCCACGAGGGAGGTGGTGGCCGGGCTCTCGTGGGATGGTCATGAGAAACGGAGTTTGCCGAAGACCGAGCGGCGCTCGGACTTGTTGGCCCTCTCGGCCTCGCGTACCCGCCGGTGCTCGGCGGCGGCCTTGCGGAGCTCGCTCGCGTGGTTCTTCATGAGCTCGTACTCGATCTCGGGGTGCATGGTGTGTCTCCTGAAATTTCGTGCTTCTTCCTGACACCTTTAAGACTCGGTCTAAGGCCCTGCCTGCCACATCGGGTGGATGCCTTATCTCCGGTACGCCGACGCGTACGGCATGCCTAAGACCCCCGGGGCCGGCCGCCTAAGGCGGTCCGGTTTGGAGCTCACGGCCCTGGTCGGCGATGCTGTGTTGGTGTCAACTGTGACTACCTCGCTCGCGGACGTCGCCTCGTCCGACTCGGCGTTGCGAGCTTTCCTGCACGGCCTGCCCGGGGTTGACCGGGTCGGCGCGGACCAGCGGGCGGCGATGCTCGGCACCCGTTCGATCAAGACC